>CALMEH010000778.1 GCA_937863115.1 uncultured Acidobacteriota bacterium | reverse complement strand
TTTCTTCAACGGAACGTGCATCTCCACAATCCGCACAAGGTCGGCACGATTCTTCAAATCATCAATAAAATATTGGTCGTAGAGCATTAAACGGTTTGCAAAAACTGAAGAAATTCAGCCGGAGAATAAACTTTTATCGTAGAATTTTTAAAGTCTTTGAGATTGCGCGTAACGATTGCATCCAGATTTTCTTTGACGGCGCATTCGTGTTGGACAGCATCTTCAAAATCGGAAATTGGCGAAACCAGAGCATTTGTTATAGTTGCGTTGTTTATCTCGATAATTTTCACCGCAATTTGTAAATCTCGAACAGCTTGAATCGCTCCCGAAATTCCTTTCGTTTTGCGTGTAAAATAGGCGACGTTTATTGGCGTAACGGCAGAAACATAACCGATAAATTCGCCGTTTCCGAGCCGCGTGAAAATTTCAGACGCTTCGACGAAAAAAGGTTGGCGTTGCAGTATAAAATCCAGATTTACATCCGTATCAATCAAAACCCGAATCATTTATATTTCTCCGCCAGATAGTTGTAATAATCTTCCCGAACTTCCTCTTTCGTCATCGGCGGATTTTCCGTTTTAGCAATTCCGCGCAATCGGTCAATCGCTGCTTTACGTTCTTTTATCGAAAGTTCTTTCTCAACTTTTTGCTCGGTTTCTTCTAAATCTTCCTCAAAAATTCGCAAAAGCTGACGAATAATCACCGACTTTTGGGCTTTCGGATATGTTCTAAACTCTTGGACTAACTGTTGCTGTGTCATTTTCGGTTCACCTCGAAATCAATTGTATCACCAATCAAAATTCGTGAATAATTTCAGAGCAATCGCAGTAGACATCAAAATATTGTTCGCACAAATTTAATTTTGTGAAAAAAACTCAATTTCGATGCTAGTGTTATTTTTCGGCAATTGAGCAATGCCTTCATCTTTTCCTTGATAACTGATTTGAAAACGATTACTCGAAATTTTATGGTCATTGATTAATTCATCTCGAACAAGTTTTTCGAGTATTTTAGTATATTTTCGGGACTTGCCATAAATTTTTATTCTAGCGTTGACTTGCGAATTTGCGTTCAAAAAATCAGCCAACAAATCCAAATCAATTCTATTTATACAACAAGCCGGACATTCGCCGGAATAAGTCAGCTTGCCGTCAATTTTTTCAATTACTACCCAATCATTAACAAACAAAATAGGTTTTTCGGCTTTCGGCAATACCAATGAAAATGTTTCTTCTTTGATATTTGGCGCGGAAAATCCATTTTGGCTTACCCAAAAATCTATTCTTTTTCCTTTTTCAAATTTAGCCGAAAGAACCCTGAAGCGATTTTTATCAATTTTTCTTAATTCGGCATAGACTCGGATATATTTTTCTAAAAATTTGTTATCAATCGGGTTGTTATTGTCATAAATCACGACAAAACCAACCGCGTTCGGATTTTGCATAATACTAACCGCAAACCCGTCTAGACGACTCAATAAATCCTCACAGTTGAAAACAGAAACAGAATCGAAAAGTTGCAAATCTTCTTTTTTTTCTTGTGAAAAATCAACTTTGAAAAAAGAAATTATGAAAATGAATACGATTAAAAAAAACTTCATACATTTTTCCTACGGTTTTAGTTCTTCAATTGTTGTAGCACCGTTTTCGCTTTTATTTTTTCTTTGGCGGAACGAGCCAAAGTTCAAAAATTGAAGTTTCCCGCCGGACAAAGAAAAATTTTAAGCGGTTTTTTATCGTATCAGGAAAATTTTTCAATAAATCCGCTTTAGCTTTGCGAAACTTTGCGGGCGAGTTTTCATAAATTACGATATGACCGCGAAATTTAGGATTTTCGATTAAGAACTCCGCATAAACTTTATCGGACGAAGGAATAGAACAAATTGCTTCAAATTCTCCCGAATTGGCATAGAAAACGAACGGTTTGATGTCGGGCGATAGCCTAAAATCCCATTTGACTTCATTGAAATCAGGCTTTTCCGCTCCAGTTGGAACTTTCCAAACTTGAACCGTCATTTTCTCCGTTTCTTTGCCTCTTATTATGGTTATTCTTTTTTTATTGAGTTTTCTAAATATAATTGCTCCTTCAATTACTCTTTCAATATAAGTTTTTTTTAATATTTCACTGTTTTTCCCACTGATGACGATATAACCCTGCGAATTCGGCTCATTCGCCAATTCAATATACAAATAATCTGTGGTTACCAGAAGCGTTTCACAATTAATTTCGCGTTCACTAAGTTCGTCCAGCAAAATTGCTTTTGAGGTTTCTTGGGCAAAGCAAAATTTAAAGAAAACAATTAAGACAAAAACTAATAAAAGAATTTTTTGAAATTTCATAAATTTATTTTTTACTGCTTCATCTCGGCTATTGTAGCACCGTTTCCGCCTTGGTTTGAGGGCGCGAAGGAGAATTTGGAAATGTGCGGATGACCTTTTAAGAAATGATGGACGAAGTTTTTTAGTGCGCCGGTGCCGAAGCCGTGAATGATTCTCACTTTTGGAAGTTGCGCGATGTAGGCTTCGTCTAAAAAGCGGTCAATTTCGTATTCGGCTTCGGCGGTTGTATGTCCGATTAGGTTTAATTCGGCGTTTGCGTCTTCGGTGTCGAGTTTGAGCGTTGAATTTTTCGCTTGATTTTGTAAGGCTTCGAGCCGATTTTCTTTTTGTGGTTCGATTACTTCAACAGCTTGTAGATTTTTTATTTTTTCGCGCAGACGCATTGCGCCGACGATGATTTCTGCCGTGTCTTTGTCAATTTTTTCGACTTTGCCGATGCCGAGATTTGTTTGGACTCTTGAGCCAACGGCAATGATTTGGGATTTAGGACTTAGGATTGCGGATTGTGCTTGCGTTTGCGGCTGACTTCTGACTTCCGACTTCTGACTTCCGACTTTCGACAAAACGGCGCGGTTTAATTCGGCTTTTCTTGCCAGACGTTCTTTGTCGAGTTTGTTTTTTAAGGCTTTGTCTTCGATATTTTGGATGAATGCTTTTGATTGGCGTTCAAATTCTTCGATTGTGTTTGCCAATTCTTTTTCAAATTGCTTTTGCCGTGCTTGTTCTTTTTTTCCGGCTTCGATGTCGAGCCGTGCGTATTTCATTGCGACGGTTTCGCGTTCTTCTTCCAAAGCAACGCGCAAATCGGCGGCAATCGTCGTTTCGTTTTGCAATTTTCGCAGATAATTTTCGGCTTCTTGCGCGGAAATATCGAGATTTTTTCGTGCTGTTTCGATAACGTCGTCGCGGATTCCAAATCTTCGCGCGATTTCTATTCCGCTCGACGCGCCCGCGAGTCCGACTAATAATTTGTATGTCGGTTGCAGAGTTTTTTCGTTAAATTCGACCGAAGCGTTAATCACGTTTTCATCGTTTGCGGCATAGATTTTAAGTCCGCGATAATGCGTCGAAGCGATAACTTGCGCGTTACATTTTCGGCGGAAAAAATCAACAATCGCCACGCCTAAAGCCGAACCTTCTTCGGGATCAGTTCCGGTGCCAACTTCATCGAGCAAAACGAGCGAAGGCGCAGAACATTCGCGCATCATTTCGGCGATATTTGAAATGTGCGACGAAAAAGTTGAAAGATTCGCGCTCAAAGATTGATGGTCGCCGATGTCTGCGAGAACCGATTTATAAAATGGAATTTTTGCTTCACGCGCCGGAACAGGCAAACCCGAAATCGCCATTAAACTCAGCAATCCGGCGGTTTTCATCACGACAGTTTTCCCGCCCGCGTTTGCGCCCGAAATTATCATTACGGATTTTTCTTTCGTAAGTTTGAAACTGACAGGAACAATTTCTTTTGTATGATTTTCAGTCTTTGGTCTTTGGTCTTTAGTTTTTGCTGATTGCTCCCGAATATTTTCTTCCAAAAGCGGATGTCGCGCTTCAATTAAATCAAGCGTTTCATCATCCGAAATTGTCGGCACAATCGCTTTGTAACTTCGGGCAAATTCGACTTTGGCTTTTATGAAATCTAGTTCCGTAACGGCTTCCGTGGCAATTTCGATTGCCGGAAGTTGTTCGCGTAATTCTTCAGTTAAGGCGAATAAAATTCGGGCAATTTCGCGTTCTTCTTTGCCTTTGAGGTTTTGAAGTTCGTTGTTTGCTTCGATAACTTCGAGCGGTTCGATGAAAACCGTTGCGCCCGAAGACGAAAATCCGTGCGCTACGCCGCCGACTTTGTTGCGGAAATCGGATTTTACCGGAATCACATAACGGTCGTTTCTCTGCGTAACAATCGCGTCTTGAATGGAATCGCCCGCGCCGCGCATCGTGCTTTCGAGAGCTTTTTGCAATCGTCCGCGCTGGTTGTTTATTTCACGTCTGAGCAGTGCCAATTCGGGCGATGCGGAAT
>CALMEH010000777.1 GCA_937863115.1 uncultured Acidobacteriota bacterium | reverse complement strand
AATGAAGGTCGTCGCAAGCTGACCCAAGCCAATTTGCGCTTGGTCGTGAGCGTCGCTAAAAAATATATTGGCAATCACATGTCGTTCATGGATTTGATCCAAGAAGGCAATATTGGTTTGATGAAAGCGGTTGATAAATTTGAATGGCGGCGCGGCTATAAGTTCTCTACTTACGCAACTTGGTGGATTCGACAGGCAATCACGCGGGCAATCGCCGACCAAGCGCGAACAATTCGCATTCCCGTCCATATGATCGAAACGATCAATAAATTGATTCGCACAAGTCGCGCATTAGTTCAAGAATTAGGGCGCGAACCGACAAGCGAAGAAATCGCCAAAAAAATGGATATTCCGGTTTCAAAAGTGCGAAAAGTTTTGAAAATCGCGCAAGAACCGATTTCTTTGGAAACGCCAATCGGCGAAGAATAAGATTCGCATCTCGGCGATTTTATCGAAGACCGTTCGATTATGAATCCGGCGGAATCTGTAACTTTCGGCAACTTACGCGAAATCACCGATGAAGTTCTCGCAACGCTCACGCCGCGCGAGGAAAAAGTTATCAAAATGCGTTTCGGACTCGGAAATACAGGCTCGGAACACACGCTCGAAGAAGTCGGACAACATTTCGCCGTTACTAGAGAGCGTATCCGCCAAATCGAAGCCAAAGCCTTGCGAAAACTGCGTCATCCGTCACGTTCGAGAAGATTGAAGGCGTTTTTAGAAGGAAAACAAAGCTAATTCAACTTTGGATTTCGGATTTTGATTTGCGGTTTGCGATTGATTATTTCAGTTGCAAACCGCAAAATGTTTTTAGGAGTAAAATTTATGTCAGTTTTAACTTTAGAAAGACCGACCACGACAACCAAACAGCTTGTCGAACAACTTTATCGCACCGAAGGCAAAGCGGAAATTATAAACGGAGAAATTGTAAAATTTATGGCGACAGGAGACGAACCTTCAAGCGCGGCATTTAATATTGCTGTCAGTTTGAAACTTTACCAAAAAAACCTCGGTAATGGCAGAACTTATACTGATAATGTTGGTTTTCTTGTGAATTTACCGAATAGAAAATCGTTTTCTCCTGATGTTTCTTTTTTTACAGGCAATCGGTCAGGTATGAAATTTTTACAAGGCGCACCGATTTTTGCCGTTGAAGTTCGCAGCGAAAACGATTACGGAAAAACTGCGGAAAGAGAAATGGCGGAGAAACGCGCCGATTATTTTGCGGCAGGCACGAAAATTGTTTGGGATGTTGATTTATTGAGCGAAGAAATCATTAAATCTTATTCCGCTGACAATCCCGAAACCCCAAAAATCTACAAACGCGGTGAAATTGCCAACGCCGAACCTGCTTTGCCGAATTGGGAAATCGCCGTTGATGAATTATTTGATTAAAAGTATTTTCAGTTCCGATTTGCGATTTGCGATTGATTTTTTCAATCGCAAATCGCAAAATTATTTTAAATGGAAATTTTGCCTCAAATCTATTCGCTTATTATTCTTTCAATCGTCGTCGGTTCGATTGCGTGGACGGTTACGCAGGAAGAAATTTTCCGTGAACCGCGCGAATTTTGTAAAGAAAAAAGTGAAAGTTGCAAAAATCTTTTCCAGCGTAAATTCTTTTATGTCTTCACTTGCGAATATTGTTTCAGCCATTGGGTAACGATTGCGGTTTTATTTTTGACGAATTTCAAACTTCTTTTCAACGATTGGCGCGGTTATGTTTTGGCATTTTTTCTGCTTCCGTGGCTGGCAAATCAATGGATGAGCATCTATCGTCGTTTGCGCGTCGGGATTAAACACGAAAATCTCAAGGCTGAGGAAGTTAAAGAAAGAATGGAGGAATAATTCGTGCGAATTTAACTAAACCACTCTGCACTAGAAGTGCAGAGGTTTGAAAAGGGAACGCGAATGAAATTCGCTTGATTGCTCTTTTCCGAAAAAGAAAAGAAAGCATAATAAATTCTTGCAATGAAATTGCAAGGTTTTAAACCTGCGTGTTTCAAAGAATAAATCGGACGATTACAATTTGAATAAACCGCGGAAATATTCAAATTGTAATCGTCTGATATTTTTAAAAAAATCCCATTGCCACTGGCTTGAACATTTCACCAATTCTGTATAACTTATCGCATTCGCGGACATTGCTCATCCGAAAATCGGAAGCAAAAGCCGATTGGGAAAAACAGAACTTTAACCTTATCGTTCTTTTGAGTTGGGCTACTGCTGTCAAAAACTTTTCATTAAAAATGTTTCGCAAGGCTTCTTTATAATGGGTGGCAAGACAATTTAATCGTTCCGAAAATTGAATTTTCTGTGTTAAATGGGACAACGTGTAAGAAAAACAAATCGAATTTTCTTTCCTCTCTGCTTGAATTTTTAAGAAATAATTTTCTTTTAATTGCTCGTTGACAGAGAATTCTCCTTCGGCAATCACTTTTGAAAAAGGTATGCGATAGAGCGGAAAATTTCTTTCTCCTTGTTCACACTTCCATATTTCAAATTGCGAATTTTCGACTATTTCGACCTCTACTCTATTTCCCAAAAAGCCGGAAAAAAAACTCTCATAAATCGGAATCGGCAAATATTCGTCGGCAATTTTATGAAACAGTCGGATATTTTCCAAATCTCTGTCGCTGTTTTGCCACGCTTTGAATTTTTCACCCTCGGCAATCGCTTTTTCAAGCACATCGTCGAGCGAATTGGTCTGTAAATCGTCAACCAGATTCAATAAATCAAAGATTCTCGTGCGACGCGCTGACGGAATCGGCATCTCGACTTGGTCAGCCTTCGACTCTGCGTCTTTAATTTCATTTTTTTCCGCCGCCTTTCCGTATTCTTCCTTTGCCGTTGGTTTGTCGCTTTGGCATTTAATTTTTTTCATTATCGCTTTGGTCATTTTATTCTCCTTAACTTTATTTCAAGTTCTTAATATTTTTTGTAGATTTTTGTTAGGTCTAATGTAAAAATTGTTCTAACTTATCGTATAGACGGCAAATTCGTTGAGATACGGTATTGCGTTTAAGAGTAGGTTCCGCCTTTCTGAGTTCTTCCCAGATAGCTCCCAGGTCGTAACTATAACTTTCGGGTTTCTTGTGGTTTTCGCATAAGTAAAGAAGTTTTTGTTCGTTCTCGTTTATAGTTTCCAAAAAAGCCTTGAGTAACTCAGCCGCTTCTTGGGTTTCCAATATTTGGTTCTCATCTGCTTGTCTTTGAAATTTTGCATCAAAATTCCTTGGTTTATTGCAAGAAACACAGTCTTTGTTCAATTTCCAAGCAAGTCTAATTGCAGTTCTCCACAAGAATCCGGGCAAATTTTTGATACTTCCCTTAAATTCAAGAATTTTTACGGTGGCATCCTGCAGTATTTGTTCACTACATTCGGTTTTGTTAGGACATTTTCCCAAACATCCGCCAATCTTAGGGAAAAAATCGCTGTTTTTTCGACATTCAATATCTCTCCAACAATCTTCCACCAAAATAATTTCTTTTGTATTCTCCATAACCACCTCTACACTCCGGTTATTAGAAAATCTTGCGATTTCAAAACAACTTTTACATCTCAATTTCCTCTTTCGGAACAAAATATTTACAAAAAATTCTTGCAAATTTCACAGCTTATACTACTTGAGAGGAGAGAAATTCGATTTTGTGACAATGTGATGGAAAAAAAATCACGAAGTTTGCTTCGATAGTTTTTCCAAACAAATCTATATCAACCGAAAGCCGAAACTCGCTCCGTATTCTTCAAAAATCCTTGAATAATCCTCACTTTCCGCACAAAACTTACCAAACCTATAACGAAAAACCGTTGGGAATTTAAGTAGCTCTAAATTCCCAACGGTTTCTCCGAACTTAGCCGAAACCAAATTGTTTCATTCCCCATTGGAAAAATCTTTTAACCTGCTTTACTGCTTTGTCAGTCTGTTGTCGCGTAACGGTCGGCTTTTCGGTTGGTTTCTGCCGCCTCTTGGTTTTTTCTTCGTTTATTTTCAAATCGGCTTTTGCTCCTTTCAAGCTATTTCCCATTTGAGCATGCCCCCAATCCTTCTTTTTCCAATAACCGCCGGAAACAAGCCCGTTTTTCCTCACAACTTTTCTCAGCGTTAGCCAATATTTATCGTCATTCCATACAAATTTTCCATTTGCAAAAGGCGCAATGTCTATGGCTCTGCCGTAATTATGAAAACTCTGTCCGCACTTCACCCAAGTTACAATGCGTCCCGGTTTTGTTCGCCCTTTTGCATATAAAGCATCTTGTTCCTTACAAGTCCGATTCGCCGATGTTACTTCGGTTTCATATTGCGGAAATTTCTGCTCCATTTCCTTTTCAACCTTTCCGAATTTTTCCGCCAATATCGGATTAACCGTTTTAAGTCGCTTTCTTGTTCGTTCGGAATATGCCAAAACCGTAGTAACCAAACCGATAATCAATAAATAAGCAACCGACATTCTAAAATTATTTGTCCTCATAAATTCATTCTCCTTTTTTTCTGAAACCGAAATATCCGATTTCTATTATCTGAAGCCTTTGCAAACCAGTGTTTAGTAACGTAAGTTTTCAGAGTTTGAAACAAACGTAGAACAGGCTGTCAGGCGTGTTCAGTCAGACTAACAGCCTGTCTTACTTTTTCTAAAAACTTAGGTTACTTAGCACTAGATTTTGATAAAACTTTCACGTTTGTGCCGAAAGCAAGAGCGAATAGATTTCCCGCTCTTGCTGACGCAGATGCTTCTGTTATTTTGGCAACCGAATGCTGCCGAGTCCGTAATCAACATATAAATCCCGAGGGTCGGTTTTTCGCAGCCAACCAATAAGTTTTTGCAGGTCGGACACCGACTCAACTCCGATACAACCCGCTGTGCCGGGTTTTTTTGAAGCGTTTGAATCGAGATGAATCAAAATGCTCTTACGGGACGTATTGCCCGGCGAAACATAACGGAGCGGAATGATAACGGGACCGAAACCATCGCCAAAACTCACCCGCTCATAAACATTTCTTTTGCCGGCAAAATTAATATCGTAAATAAACCACAAACCTTCCGGAAGCGGCTCGTAGGATTTGTAGCGGCTGTCTTCGCCGGTGCGGAAAAACTGATTTTTTCGCGTTCCTGAAACAACTAATATCGAACCGACTGATCGACCGTTTTCAATGTATTCAAGCTTTAATTTAAATAAACCATTCCACGCGCCACTCGAAAATTTTTTGCCGGTGTTGGTCAATTTCATATATGTATTTTTTGTGCTTTTTGCTTTGGTTTTAACGGACTTTTTTTTGTTTCCGTCAAACTGAAAAAACTTACCGAATTGTTGAACCAGGTAGTCTTCGTCAAAATCCAATAAGTCTTGCGCTTTGACAAAGCCGGGATTCGCCAAAACACTCAAAAGCAAACCTACTAAGATAATTACTCTTTTTCTCATTACTCGTATCTCCTATTTATTTTTTAGTCAGGAATTGTCCTAACAATAAAAAAGAGGCTTTTAGGGGAGATTTGTGACAGGCAGATTGATTATCTTTTTTAATTATTTTGTCTGTCTAGTGTAACTTGCACAATTTTAGTCAATTTAGTTAATTTGGTAAAATTTGACGCAAAACGTGAACCATAGAAAATTTCAGCCATCTTGTATTCGGTCATAAATTGGGTTAGACTACGGAAATTACGGGGCAATAAATTTTGTAAAATTTAGAATTTAGACATCAGAAATCAAACAAAATGGAAAAATTTAGTTCAATTTTGGAAGAAATAATCCAAAAATATGGAGAAATCGAAACAAGCGTCGCCACGGTTGCGGCTTTCGCGGAAAAATCCGGCGTGTCGCCTGCACAGTTGAGCCGTATCAAGATGAATAAAACCTCGCTGACGGATAATGTAATAAATAAAATTTACGAATATTTTTCTAACAAAGATAAGGAATATGCTGATAACTTAAAGCAAAGACTGGCGGCTATTAAAAAAAACTCATCGGCGACGGTAAAAACTAAAACCGACTTTGAAGAAACCGAAAATTCCGCCACCGAGAGTTATTCCAATCTTATAAAAAAACTCTCTCAGGAAGGCAATTTGTTAATGTTGGAGTATCGGGATTTTCCCGTTACTTTCGCGCTTTCGCCGAAAATTATGGAATTATCTGTTAATGCCATAAAAAGCGGTCTTTGCGTCGCCCTATTTCAGCCTTTTGGGAGTAGAGAAGATTTATATGAAAGGCACAATTTTCTTGCCAGAAGGAGTTCGAAAATCAAAGACCCGAATTTATTCGAAATTGCCGACCGCATTGTTAATTCTTACGATTATCTGATTCGTTTGGCGGGCAAGGTCAACCGTTTGTATAAAGCCATCCGCGACCAGCTCGAACCGCAAGAAAAAGGGCAAATAGTTTTATATGAAGCGGTTTATAAATATCAAAAGGAAAACAAAGAGATTCTGGGAGCATTGCCCTCGATTGCGGCTGGCGGAATTTCGTCTAAAATGCTTTACGCAGAAATTTCCGGTTCGGAGCAAAATCAAACAAAAGTTTATGAATGGACTTCAATTCCAAATGATAATTTTCTGTTTATGGAACGCGGTAACACCACGATTAACTTTAACGCCGTAAAAATGCAGTTTAGTCCGATTCCGACTTACTGGGAAAAATACAAAAAACTGCCCGATACTCCAACAAAACTCAACGAGGCTTACGCAGAATTTGGCTTTCTAAAACTTTTCGGTGAAGAGGAAACCGTAAAATGGAAAATTTGGACATCTAAATAAAACACGCCGAAAGTCTAATCAGAATCATTTTCCTCCGCTACATATTTCCCGAAAAATCTTATTTTTGATAGACTTTAGGTTTGCTTTTATGAATAAAAAAATCGTCGAAAGCTACAAACAGAAACTCGCACAGGAAGACGGTTTCGTCGTCAAACACGGCGCGAGGCTTCGGATTGCGCTGTGTTATCCGAACACGCATTCAATCGGGATGGCAAATTTGGGAATGCACACAATGTATGAGCTTTTCAACAAAATTCCCGAAGTTTCGTGTGAGCGAGTTTTTTTGCCGGACGATTTTGAGTTAAAAGAATATGAAAAATCGCGCACGCCGCTTTTATCGCTCGAAACACAAACGCCGATTCGTGATTTTGATGTCGTGGCATTTTCGATTTCGTTTGAAACCGATTATCTGAATATGGCGAAAACGCTGCAACTTTCGCAGATTCCGGTTTGGGCGAAGGACAGAAATCATTTTCATCCGCTTGTCGTAATGGGCGGCGCGGCTTCGTTTTTGAATCCCGAACCGATTGCCGATTTTACAGATATTATCGCCGTCGGTGAAGGCGAAATTCTTGCTTATCAATTAGTTGACGCAATCCTCGAACATATCAATAAAGAAGATATTTTGCTCAATCTCGCAAAAATCGGGCGCGGATTTTATATTCCGTCGCTTTACGATGTAATTTACAATGACGACGGCACGATTTTCGATTATCTGCCGAACGAAACCGGCGTTCCGAAGCGTGTCGGACGCGCACTCGCGGCAATTAATCCGAAAGAAGGAACGCTCAGACGCGCAATGAAACGCGGCGAAAAAGAACTTGCCGATTTTCTGATAAATCAAGATATTTTTTGTCCTTCGACATCGGTTTGGTCGCCGGGCGCGCAAATGGGCGATCGTCTTTTGGTCGAAATTTCACGCGGTTGTTCGCAAGGTTGTCGGTTTTGTTGGGCGGGTTACAATTATTATCCGCCGCGTGTCGTTCCGGCGAAAGATATTCTCGCAAAAGCGCGTGAATGGCGCAATAAAACCGACAAAATCGGTCTGGTTTCAACTGCTGTTTGCGATCATCCCGAAATTTCGACTATTTTATCGGAACTGCGAAAAATGGATTATCGCATTACGGTTTCGTCTTTGAGATTGGATCAGATTTCTGACGAATTGCTTGATGCTTTGGTTGATTCAAACGACCAGCAAATTGCCGTCGCGCCCGAAACGGGTTCGGACAGATTGCGGCGCGTCATCAATAAAAATCTGACAAATGACGAAATAGTTGACATCTGCGGCGCGGTTTTCGACAAAGGAATGTTGACGATTAAACTTTATATGATGGTCGGACTTCCGACGGAAACGCAGAAAGATTTGGACGAAATGTTTGTTTTGGTCGAACGCATTAAAAACCGTATGCTCGAAGCCGGAAAGAAATTCGGACGCGCCGGAAAAATTATTCCGTCATTAAACGGATTTGTGCCGAAACCGAACACGCCGCTGCAATGGGACGGAATTTGCGATGAAAAAGAATTAAAACAGAAAATCAAATACGTTTGTAAAGGTTTGTCGCGTATTCCAAACGTCGAAGTTCGATTTATGTCGGCGAAAATCGCACACGAGCAAGCCCTGTTTTCTTCGGGCGACCGCACAGTTTCAAAAGTTATCGAAACAGCG
>CALMEH010000776.1 GCA_937863115.1 uncultured Acidobacteriota bacterium | reverse complement strand
TATTTCTTTACATTTTCTAAAATCTGAAAAAATTCGGGAAACGAAACCGCCGCCGATTCCGCTCCGATTATTTCGGTTTCTCCTTCGGCAAAAAGTGCGGCAACGGCAAAAGCCATCGCAATTCGATGATCGCCGAAACTGTCAATCGTTGCGCCTTTCAAGTTTGATTTTTCGACGAGAAATCCGTCATCAAATTCTTCGACTTTCGCGTTCATTCGTTTTAGATTTTCGACAACTGACGCGATTCTGTCCGATTCTTTAAAACGCAATTCCCGTGCGCCGCGAATTCCCAAACCGCCTTCGATTTGCGTTCCGAAAATCGCCAAAATCGGAATTTCGTCAATCAAATTTGCAATAATTTTTCCGTCTAAAAGATTGAAGTTTGATTTCGGAATCAGATTTTGATGACCTTTTACGCGAATATCACCGATAATTTCACCTGAAACTTCTTTTTTGTTTGAAATTTTAATATTCGCGCCGAAATTTATCAAAACTTCCAAAACTGCGGTTCGCGTCGGATTCAAACCGACATTTTCGATATAAATCTCCGAATCCTTCAAACACGCCGCCGCGACGAGAAAAAATGCCGCCGAAGAAATGTCCGAAGGGATTTGCAAATCTTTCGCGGTTAATTCGGCATTTCCCGAAACCGTGATTCGATTATCAGAAATTTCAAGATTCGCACCGAGAAAATTTAACATTTTTTCGGTATGATTGCGCGTCAGCGTCGGTTCGATGACGGAAGTTTCACCATCAGCGTTCAAACCTGCCAGCAAAATGCACGACTTTACTTGCGCCGAAGCCATCGGCAAATCGTAAGAAATTGCGTGAAGCGAATTCTTTCCGTAAATTCTCAACGGCAAACAATTCTCATTCGATTCAATCGTCGCGCCCATCTGCGTTAGAGGTTCGATAATTCGGCGCATCGGACGTTTTGATAAACTTTCGTCTCCGATTAAAACTGAATCGAAATTTTGCCCAGCCAAAATGCCCGAAATCAATCTCACAGTCGTTCCCGAATTTCCGCAATCGAGCGGTTTTTCGCTTTTTTGCAAACCTTTTTTGCCGACACCTTTGATAAAAACCGTCGTGTTTTCCCGAAAAATTTCAACGCCTAATTGTTGCAAACATTGCAGAGTTGAAGCGCAATCCGCGCTCGTTGCAAAATTTTCGATGTGTGTTTCGCCCGTCGCCATCGAAGCGAAAAGCGCGGCGCGATGCGAAATAGATTTGTCGCCGGGCAAAACGATTTTTCCTTGCAAGGATTTTGCAGGCTTGATTTTCATAGACAGATTGCAGAAGCCCGCACACAGTAAGGGCGAAATTATCAATTTTTAAATACTGCAAATTGATAATAACAAAACAACCAAGAGAGCGAAAGACACGCTTACTTCGTGCGCGTTTCTGCAATAAAGCATTTGCTTTTTATCCATAAACTATGCCAAACTTTTAACTTACAAAGATAGACTCGATGACGGAGAAAGCAATCGAACTCAAACTGCCAAGCAGACTCGAATCAATAGACGAAGCCGTTACGCAAGCCGTAAAATTCGCTTCGCGCATCGGTTTGTCTGAAGAGGAGCTTTACGCGATTGATATGGCAATGCGCGAATCGGTTGCCAATGCGGTCAAACACGGTAATCTTTTGGATGAAACAAAGCCGGTCGTCATAGCGTTAAGCGATTCGGCGAAAGGTTTTGAAGTTTCGGTGCGCGATTTCGGCAAAGGTTTCGACGTTGATGAAATTCCCGATCCGACAAATCCCGAAAATCTTCTGAAAGCAACGGGGCGCGGCATTCTTTTTATCCGCTCCTTTATGGATGAAGTCGAATGGACAAATCATTCGGAAGGCGGAACAATTATCAAAATGCTCAAAAAGCATTGAAGTTGGTAATTGGTAATTAGTAATTAGTTCTTATCCAATTACACATTACTAATTACCACATAATTTACGATTTTTTTTAATTACACTACAATTTTTTTTAATTACACTTAGGAGATAAAAATGGCTGAACTTAATATTTCTGAACGACAAGCAGGTGACGTAACAATTCTCGATATGGACGGCAAAGTAACACTCGGCGAAGGCAGTGTCGCGCTTCGCAGTGCGATTCGACGCTTGCTTGGCGAAGGCAAAAACAAAATTCTTTTGAACTTGGGCAGCGTCGCTTACGTTGATTCGAGCGGCATCGGCGAATTAGTTTCGAGCTTTACTGCGGTCAACAAAGAAGGCGGAACGCTGAAACTTTTGAATTTAACACAAAAAATTCAAGACCTTTTGGCGATCACCAAACTTCTGACGGTTTTCGATGTTTTTGAAAACGAAGGCGATGCACTGTCGAGTTTCTAAAATAATTTCAATTTTTAAGACTCAGGTTTCAAATTTTGCGTTTCTTGCGCGAGGTTTGAAACCTGAATTTATTTCGGCAAAAAGACATCTTTACCCGCCGAAAAAGCATCTTTAAAGATGGAAAGACGCAAAATGTGCAGGAAAATTCTAATGTTATTCCCCTGAAATTTCTTCGGATATTTTGTGTCTTTCAATTATAATTTGGATTTTGTTTTTTGGTCTTTGGTTTTTGAAAATCGAATCATATATTCGATGTTTCAAATTATCAAAGTCCAAAAACCAAAATCCAAAGACCAAAATTCATAATGAAAAAAGTTTTATTTTTACTGCTGATTTTTGTTTTCGCGTTTCCGGCGTTTGCTCAAACTGTTAAAACACAAGGTTTTCAGCTTCCGCAATTCGGCGTGAGACTCGAACCGGACAAACGTCTGATGACGGTTCTTGCCGCGCTCGAAGCCGCCGGATTGGAAACGCCACTGGCAGCAAAAGGCACGGAGTTTCGGCAAAAGCTCCGCGCCGATTTGAAAGGCTTGAATCCCGATTTAGTCCAACGAATGCAGGCTTTTATCAAGCAATTCAAAAATCGTTATCCGAGCAAATCGGACGATGAAGTTATCGCACCGTTTATTTCAATGTCTTACACGCTGTCGCCCGTGCCGGATTTGGCAGAGCCGGTTCGCTCGTCCGATTTGCCGGGAAATGTTTTGGACGTGCTTGATTTTTCGCCGTTCGTGCGTGAATTTTACCGCACTTCGACCTTCAAAAATAATCTCGATTCATACATCAAAGATTACGAATCGGCGAGTATTCCGATGCGAAAATCAACCGAAGAAATGGTGCGCGAATTGCTTGATTATCTGCATACCAAACCGCAACTTACATTTGGCGAAAAATTTGTTGTCGAAACGAAAGTTAAAGGTAAAATAGTCAAAACTACCGAAACGCGCCAACGCGAACGTCGTTTTTTTATTATTCCCGAACTACTTGCACCAAAAGGCGCGGTTACGTTCGTCAATGCCGGCGATGATTATTACGCGATTGTGCCGCCCGAAGTTGATTTGGTAAAATCGGAAGTCCGCCGCGCTTATCTCCACTTCGTTCTTGATCCGCTGATTTTGGCGAATTCAAAGGAAATTTTAGGCTTTAAAGAAGGCATCAGAACTTTATTGGACGAACGCCGCAAAACGAATCCGAATATTTCGCCCGATATTTTTCTGGCAGTTTCACGCTCGCTCGTTTCAGCGGTTGATGCACGTCAAACTGAATTTATAAAAGTCCGATTGGCAACCTCTCAAGCACGCCAAAAAATTGATTTGATGAAGACTGAAAAGGAAAAACTAGAGGTTTCCAACGAACTCAACGAACTCAAACAATCTTTCTCGGACGACACGGCTTTACAATTATCGCAAGCCTAC
>CALMEH010000775.1 GCA_937863115.1 uncultured Acidobacteriota bacterium | reverse complement strand
AAAAATCATTCCGAAACCATTTTTTCTCACGAAAATCATAAAACGGCTCGTCCGCGACAAACGGCGTAATAATTTCTTTTTTGTCTTTCATTATCGGAAAATTAAGCTGTGCGCGATTGCGGAAAACAACGGTATTCGGGCGCGAATGTTTTATCAGATACGTTGTCAAGGAACGGTTGCGAAGCTGAACATTTGTCCAATTTTTTGACGAATTCAGAAAAAACATCAAGCGATGTTCAAATTGCCGCCGCGCTTCGGTCGGGCGAAAACGTCGGTAGAGATAACCTGAACCGACCGTGAAATATTTGTTGATGCGATAATTTAAAGTAACTAATCCGCGTTGGTCGATTGGACGGTTTAGGTTTCTTCCGAAACGCAAAACGCCGCCGACATTCAGCGTCCATTGGTCAACTTTTTTGCCTGCTTCTTCTTCTTTTTTGAGCGGAATAATAAAAATTGCGTCGCCCCAACCGACAATATCGGAATTGTCATCAACCGTCTGAGAAGAAGCCGAAACCGTGCAAAAAACGGTCAGAATAATAATAAAAAAGTATTTCTTCATAGTTTTTTAGAAGAGAAGCAGAAGTCCGCGCACAAGCAAGGGCGGAAACAGCACGTTGAGAAAATTCGCCATTGTTTACGCGCAGGCTTCTGCTGCCGTAAAGTTTACGAACCGTAAGCGTAAAAATGAATTCCGTAATAAAGAATGAAAATCATCACGAACGCGAGAAAATAAAGTCCGGTCATAAAATACGCTTCGGTAAAAAGCGATTTGTCCGGCAGAACGAGCATATTTCGCGCATCCGTCGGACCGCGCACGATTAAAACCCAGAGAATCGCGACGATCATCAAATGTCCGACGGCATCGAGCGTGCCGAACTCGAAAACCGCCAACACGAAAACCGACATAAACCCGAGCGAAATCAAACGACCGACAACCGAAACCGCACCGAGCAAAATAAAGGTTACGAAAATTTCGACAAAGCCCGAAACCTTCATAAAAATCGGCGGACTCATTCCCATCGTAACATTCGGTTTATCGGCAAGAACGGCAATCGTCCAATGCGAATAAGCAAATTTTTCGACTCCCGCCCAAATCAAAGTCAATCCCGTGCAAGCAAAAAGCACGATAAAACCTGATTTAAGCCAGCCTTTAGTTTTTATCTGAGAAACTGTCAAATAATAACCGATGCCGAGAAAAATCATATAATCGAGCAGATGAAAAATTCCGTAATTAAAAGCGGCGGCAACATACATCGCAAAAACGCCCAAACCTGTCAAAAACATTGTCCGTTTTGAAATAACTGCGAAAGCCATTGCCAGTTGAACCCAAGGCACGATCCGCGAATCGGTCTTCAGTTCGGGCGTGAGGTAAAAACTCTGTCCGATGCCCAAAGCCCACCAACCGAAAAGCGCGAGAAAGAAAACTCCGGCGGCAACGCGCATAATCGAATTAGCGGCGTTGTCGAACATCTTCATTTTTTTATCAAATTCCGCCAAAATCCCTTCTTCGTAAATGTATCGGTCAGCGAGAAAAAACAGGTAGCAGGCGACCACGGAAACAAGAAACATTTTAACGAAAGTTCCGTCCAAAACTTCGCCGATCGGCGTTGGCGGCTGTGTTACGTCATAATCGAAAAACCATTTAACGTGCGCTTCGGCGGAAATTGTGCAGATTGAAATCAGTAGAAATGCAAACAATCCGCCAACGGTTTTACGGTGATTTATTAACATAATGTCTCCGCTCTACATTCTCTGCGCCGACAGTGTGAAAAAAATTGATTTCACGCAGTGGCATACAGAACGCAGAGAAAAATTTTCAGCTTTTTCCTTTTTTCGTATTATGCACCCATTCAGAAGCAAGTGGCGAATTTATTTTGACTTTGATTCCCAAATAATCGCGGAAAACACCTGTCAGATTTCCGACTTGTTCGAGTTCGCCGCGCTTTATATATTCGGGTCGTCCGCTATGAAGTGTCGGCGTGATAATGAAAAAGACACGCGGCACCGGATTTGTCGCAAAATCCTTTGAATTTTTCTGCGGATCACGCATATCGGTCAGATAATTTCCTTCATCAAAATTGCGAACGTGGCATTGCATACAAGTCATTCCGCGTTCTTCAAAAATCCGCCGTCGCGCATCGCGCCAACCCGTTTCGACAAAACGAAAACCCGTTTGAATTTCGTAAATATTCAAAGTCGTATCAATGTTGCTCCGTTTGACCGTGCCGTCTGCCGAAACCGACGGAATCGCCATATTTCCTTTGTCGTCGTCGTCAATCAGATGTTCCCAACCTTTTTGATACATTTTATTGTTCACATCGGCAATCGGCGCAGGAACATTGACGTAGGAAGTATTATCTTTGTTCGGTTTTATCGAGGGCGAAAAACCGTCAATAAACGGACTAATAAAAGCAATCATCTTTTTGCCATTGCGCTCGACTGTGCCGGCTTTTATCGCGCCCAAAGCCCAGCCGTCGCCGTGCAGATAATTACCGTTCGCATCGTATTCGTTGCCGCCGCCGAGCCGCGAATTATGCGGAATCGCCGCCAGATTTCCGCGCATCATCGGATCGTCTTTGTCATAATAAGTTACGACTTTCGTAATAAAATCCGCCAGAGCTTCGCCGTATTTTGCTTTGTCGTTTGCTACAAAACCCTTCATTTTTTCGCCGTCGAAAAACGATTCGTGAAACAATTTGGCAAAAGTCGTGTTATTTTTCAGACGCAATTCTTCCGGTCTGCCCGCATCTTTGCCGCGCACGAGACGCATTCGCGGCATCAGATACGCTTGTTCGGCGGCTTTGATATTGAAATAGACCAAGCGAAGTTCAAAAACTTTTTTATTCAAACGCGGACGCACGGCGATCAATTTCCAATTTTCGGCGTTCCATTCGGGATTGTAGCTTGGGCTTTCAGGATTCAACGTCGGGTTTTTATGCAAAATTGCCAATTCTTTCAACGAATCGCGAAAAAGTTGTTCGCCCGTTGTCGGCTGAATATCGCTGCCGGGTTTGATTTGTTTATCGGCTTCGATTTCGGCAATTCTTTGGAAAAGATTGACGATGTTCCATTTTTGATTCGCGGCTTTTAAGCGGTCGGGATCAATGATTGTAACGAACGCATCAACCTCGAGCGGCGCGGGCGGAAGTTCGAGCAATTTCACCGCTTTTTTGACGATTTGAATGTTGAAAGTTTTTGAGATCGTGCGCTGCGCCCGCGATTTGTCGCGTGGAATTTCAGTAACTTTGACGACAAATCTGCCTTTCTTGCCATCGCTTTTTTGCGGTGTCCAATCAATCGTCAAAGTATTCTGATTAAACTTCGCCGATGCAGGTTTTTCGACGAGTTCGGTGCGAACAAGGTCGCCTTCTTCGTCAATCACCTCAACTCCGATTGTCAAACGCTGTCCTAAACCGATTTTTTTATGCCGAAATTCCATAATTTCAGGCAGTTGATTCGGCGTTTCGACGATATTGACCGAATTACGTTCATCAGCATTCGTAACCGATAAACGCGGAAATAAAGACACGACAGAAAACCCGATACAAAATAAAATCGCAGCAATCTTTATTCTATTTTTCATATCTTTCAAAGGAAGATCAAAACAAAAAATCTCTTCTATTTAATTATGCGTATTTTTCGAAGGTATTCTGACATAAAAATTCACTACATTGCAAGAAAAATTGAAATTACCGCTAATTTATTTCGGCGCGGCGGATTTGTTTTTCGATTTGCGCTACAATTTTTATCAGAAAACCAATGGAAGAACTCAAGAAATTTGCCCGATATTTTAAGCCTTACAAATGGCACGTTGCGTGCGGCATTTTGTTTATTTTATTTTCGATGGCATTTGGGCTTTTGATTCCGTATCTTGTCGGGAAGGCGATTGATGATTTAGGCTCGGCGGTTACTTGGGAAAAAGTAATTTATTATCCGCTTTTGATATTGGGGATAAATCTTGTCAGCGGAATTTTTCTTTTCTGGCAAAGAAGGCTTTTGATAAACGCTTCGCGGCACATCGAATATGATATGCGGCGCGATTTTTACGCGGCTTTGGTCAATCAGCCGCTCGAATTTTTTGCAGATAATCGCGTTGGAGATTTGATGGCGCGGGCAACGAATGATTTGGCGGCGATTCGGCAAATTGTCGGACCGATGATTTTATATTCGTTTCAAGCCGTTTTCGCGCTCTGTATTTCGCTCCCGATTATGCTCGGGATTTCCGTAAAACTCACGCTTTTATTGCTGATTCCGATGCCGTTCGTTTCGCTCACGGTAAAAGTTTTAGGCGCACAAATTCATACGCGATTCGAGAAAATTCAAGAATATTTTTCGTCAATCACGGCACGAGCGCAGGAAAATTTGACCGGTGTGCGCGTCGTTCGCGCTTACGCACAGGAAGACGCGGAAATCGAAAAATTTCAAGAATTAAACCGCGAATATGCCGCGCAAAACTTGAGATTGGTAAAATTTGCGGCGGCAATGCGTCCGTTATTGCTGTTTTTTATCGGTTTGGGTTTTGTGATTATCGTTGCGGTCGGCGTTCCGATGGCGGTCAATCAAGAAATTACGGCGGGCGATTTTACGGCGTTTATTTTTTTTTTTTAACGAATGATTTTGTTTTTCATTGCGCTCGGATATTTTTTTAATCTTTTT
>CALMEH010000774.1 GCA_937863115.1 uncultured Acidobacteriota bacterium | reverse complement strand
GCCCATAAGTGTAAGCCGCGTTTATCTGCAAACCTTGCGCGAAGCGTTTGGCAAGCGTCGCTTGGAAAGAACTGTAACGCGAATTTGAACTCGTCTGAACTTGATGCAGTCCGCCCGTCAGATTTTTGTTTGCCGAAATAATACTCGCACCGGCGAGATTTTGGACGAAAGTGTTTGTCCCGCGATTGTAAATCGGCTGATTTAGTCCGACAACTTGCAAAAGATGTGTGCCTTTGTTGCCGACAAATCCGACATCTAAGACCGTGTTTTTCGCAATTTCCCATTGAACGCTGAAGTTATATTGTTGAATATACGGCGTTTGCAAATCGGGGGCAACATAAACGCCGCTAATCGGCACGCCGACAAACGGAGCAATCGGCGACAAGGGCGAAGGAATATTTGCAAACGTCGGGAAAGCCGAAGGTTGCGGAATATTAACAAACGGATTAGCAAAGGTCTGCGCCGGAACAAACGGACTTCCCGGCAAACCTACACCAAGCGCAAGATACGGATAATTAAAGAGTTGCGTGTTTGCATAGCGCGTCGAAATGCGGTCGTAATAAATTCCGTATCCGGCACGAAGCACGAATTTTCCTTTGTCATCAAGACGCAAAGCCATTCCGATTCGCGGCGCAAAATTGTTTTTATCAGTCGGAACGAGTGTTTTTTCCACGAAAGGAACGCCCGGAATCAAACCGCCTTCGGCTTGCACAAAACCGTTCGGCGCAAGCGCAGGCACGGCTGTCGAACCAACGCGAAGTTGGTTCGGAAGGAAATTTACCAATCTGCCGTCTTTTTCAACAGGCAAGCCGTAAAAATCATAACGCAAACCAATATTTATCGTCAGACGGTCGCTGAATTTGTAATCGTCTTGGATAAATCCGCTGTAATCTTTGACGCGAAATGAACGATCGAAAACGCCCGAACCGATAATCGAAGTTCCGACACCGCTCAGGAAATTGTTGAAACTGCTGAAAATAATCTGTCCGCGCGAAAAGGCGTTAAAGTAAAATTTCACTGTCGAAGCGCGAACTTCGCCGCCGATTCTAAGGCGATGTTTGCCCGTTACAATCGAAAGCGTATCGCCAATCGAAAAACCGTTGATACGCGAAGATTGGTCAGCCAAAGTCGAAGAACCGAAAACGAAATTTGAATCCAAACCCGCAACCGAAATCGTCGGCGCACCGGCGAAAAGATTTGAAAGCGGATTTGAAATGCCGAGCGAATTTGCCGTAAAAGGCTCTTGCGGAACGCTTGTTACGAGCAGACGGCTGAAGCCGAAACGCGCTTGATTGCTGATATTCGAGTTAAAAATATAGGTGTCGGTCAAGGTGTAAAGCGTTTGTTTGATTGCCAAATCGCCACCGAAACCGACGAGTTGGCTGTTGCCGTTGCCGAGTCCGGCGAAGTTGTAATTCGCTTGCACGGTCGGGTTGTCGGCGAAAAATAATTTACTCGAAAGCGAATGTTTATCGGAGATATTGAAATCGAGATTGCCGTTAAATTGATTTTCACGAAAGCGCGAAAGTCCTGTTTGCGGTGTTGAAATCGGGCAACGATTCGGATTGTTTCCCAAAAGCGCAAGCTGGCAACCTGTCGCCGTGCCGTTCGGATTTGAAGAAGCAATCGCAAAACTTCCGTCAGGCAGACGCGCATTCAAAATTGCCAATACCACAGGATTTACACTTGTTACGCCGAAAGTTGCAATCAATCCGGCGGCGGTGCGATTGTTATCGGTCAAACCGCGCGGAATCGAGGGAAACGTCAAACTGTTTGAAAGCGAAAGCGCGTTTCTCTCGCGTGTGCCTTGATACGAAACGAAGAAAATTGCGCGGTCTTTGACCAATCTGCCGCCAAAAGTTGCGCCGAATTGTTGGCGCGTCAAAATCGGACGTTCGAGTCCGCGAGCCTTGATAAAAGGTTCGTTGGCATTGAGATTTTTGTTTCGGAAAAAATAATAAACATTGCCGCGAAATTCGTTCGAGCCGCCGCGTGTAATCGCTTCGACGTTGCCGCCCGAATTTCGTCCGTTCGATGCGTCGTAAAGCGAAGTTTGCACGACAAATTCCTGCAAAGAATCGGTCGAAGGCACGGCGATATTCGGCGTTGAATTTGTGCCGACGGAATTGGCATCAATACCGTTAATGCGAACGCTGTTCGATGTCGTGCGCTGTCCGTTGACCGAAATCACGACATCACCGCGACCTAAATCCGTGTTGTTTGAAACTCCGGCTTGTGCGCCCGCTTGAAGCGTCAAAAGCTGTTGAAAATTGCGCGTCGGAAGCGGAAGTTGGCGAATCGTTTCACCTTCAATCGTGCGTCCGTTTTGCGAAGTTTCCGACTGCACAATCGGTGCATCAGCCGTTACGATTACGGTATTGTCGCCCGAACCCGTAACTCTCAGCGCAACATCGAGCGTTGTCGTTTGCGTAATATTGACGGTCGTTTCGACGCTTGCCGTCTGAAAACCGTTAGCCGACATTTCAACTCGATAACGCCCCGGTGGTAAAAGCTGAAAAGCAAAACTTCCGTCTTCGCCAGAAACGGTTTCACGCAAAGAATTTGTATCCAAATTTGTTGCCTTAACGCTTGCGTTTTGAATTACCGCACCATTTTGGTCGGTTATTGTGCCGCTGATTCTGCCTGTCGTGTTTTGCGCATAAAGCAAATTTGCGCCAAACATTAAAATTACCATCAGCCATATTAAATTGATTTTCCGAAACATTTTTTTATCTCCTCGATTTTTAATTTATGATTGCTTTCTTATAAATTCAAGATGATTTTTCGGAAGCGTAATTTTACATTTTACATTCTTCATTCTTCATTATTTTGCAGTAAATTTTCGTTTATTTTTCTGCATGGCAATGTAAAATTTAGAATGTAAATTTTAGAATTTTCGTTCTATCATCTTTTAAGTTTTCAAATAAAAACGAACGTCCGTTTTTATAAATTCTTTGTAATTAAACCGTTGAATTCACCTTCAACGATTTAGCCGTTTGCTACAACCTGTTTCTTAAATTCGGCGAGTTTTTTCTCGCTCAAAACGCCGTAGCTGAAAATTTTTGTCAAAGAGTTTAAGGCTTGTTCATCGCTTAAACCGAAGTGTTCATTGCCGCCGAAAAGTTTTTCGACCAAAAAATAATTAAAAAACTGCATATACGCCGCCGTAAATGCAAGAGCCGGATCAACTCCGGCGCGAAGGTCGCCGCGTTCTTGCGCCGCAATAAATTTGTCCGCAAAAATATTGCGAAAACGCACGGTCAAGCCCTCAAACATCTTGCGAAAGTGTCGGTTTTGAAATTCGAGAACGTCAATATACATCAAAAGCCAAAAGTCCGAATGCGAATCAACCAGATTGCCGACCATCTGCCCAAGATGCCGCATCGCCGTCGGCTCTAAAGGTTCTTCGATTTCGTCGAAAATATCTTTCAACTTTTGGTCAACTTCGATTAAATATCGGTTGATAATTGATTCAAACATCGCTTCCTTCGTTTCGTAATAATTGTATAAATTGCCCAACGAAACTTCGGCGTGTTTTGAAATATCGCGCATCGAAGTCGCGTGAAAACCTTGCTTGATAAACAAATCCTTAGCGGCGGTTTCAATGCCCGTCCTTCTTTCGTCAATCACGGCTTGGCTAAGTTTAGGCATAATATAAAATAAAGTGAACGGACGTTCGTGTTTTATTTTATAAACTAAATCAACTTGATTGTCAAATCAAAAAGGCGAAGTTCAATTTGAACTTCGCCTTGCTTGAAATTAACTGTCCCGACATTATTTCGCGGCAGGAATTCTAATTTCGCGTCCGGCAACTAATTTCGTTGACGGAAGCAAGCCGTTGAATTTTGCCACCTCATCAACCGAAACTTTTTCGCGGGCAGCAAGCGTCGCAACCGTATCGCCTCTTTGGGCTTTGACAACGCGAACATTGCTGTTTACCGTTGTCGTTGTCGTTGTCGGCTGATTAGTCGGACGCGAATAGACGACATTGTTCACATTATTCCCTTTTTGCGGAATAATTACTTTGCTTCCCGGCACTGCGGCATTGCCGTTGGCGGCGCGTAAATCTTGAACGCTCACGCCTGTCCGAGCAGAAATATTTTCCCAAGTTTCGCCTTTTGAAGTGTTTGCCAGAGCCGTGTTATTCGTGTTCGTTTTCGGCATTTTTCTAAACAAAGCGACAACTTCGTTAGCTTTTCCTGCCGGAACACGAACAATATACGGTTCGGGCGGAGTCGTCAACGTGCGAAATTCGGGATTCAAGAAACGAATGTATTCAACCGTTGTGTCCGAAGCCTGTGCAATCAAACTCAAGCTCGTTAAAGCCGGAACACGAATGCGGTCATATGCCAATTGTGGCGCGGGACGAACATTGCCGAAACCGTAAGCCACCGGATTGTTGGCAATCAAAATCGTTGCCAAAATCATCGGCACATAATTTCGCGTTTCCTGCGGCAGAAAAGAATAAGCCCGCCAAAAATCGGCGACACCGGCGCGAGAAATAGCACGGTCAACATTGCCTTCGCCACAGTTATACGCCGCCATTCCAAGTTCCCAGTTACCATTATAACGGTTTGCCAGAAACTTCAAATATCTTGCTGAGGCTTGCGTTGCTTGCTCAAAACTATTGCGTTCGTCCAAATAAGCCGTGCGGCGCAAACCGTAACGTGCGCCCGTGCCGGGAATGAATTGCCACAAACCGGAAGCCGCCGCCCAAGATTGCGCCGTCGGTTTCCACATACTTTCGACTTGTCCGAGCCACGCGATATTTTCCGGCACGCCTTCTTCGCGAAAAATGCGCCGCGCCATCCGCATAAACATCCCTGAGCGATACAAACCGGTTTCCATCGTGCCGCGTCCGCGACCTTGAAAATGATTGATGTATTGCTGAATCATCGGATTAAATTGAAAATTAAATCCGAGCGAACGATTTTGGACAGCAACTTGAATTTGTTGATATTGTTGTTGAGCAACGGGATTATTTGTTTCGATTCTTTTTTCTTCTTCGGTCAATTCCGGCGGAAGCTGGGCAAGTTCATCGGTTTGCAGAGCAGTAAATTCCTGCGTTTGAAAACCTTGCGTCGAATTGTTCGTAACTGCCGCCGTAATCAAACCGTTATTCGTATTGGTTTCGTTTGTCGGCACGGTCAAAACCAATTTAGCGACGTTATCGGCGACTTCATTGGTAATATTCCAGCCGCACGTTGCGGAAAGCGAACGAATATTCGGCGGTTGTTGATTTGACGGAAATTCGATGCGATAGATTGTTTCGACTAACTGATTATAACAATCGCTGAGTTTTTGATTGCGTTGGACGTTGACCGTCGAATATAAAAAAACTTCGAGCGATTTATCGAAATTATCGCCCGCCTGCTGACGCATTCCGTCTTGCAGAGCATTAATGCCTGATTTGAAATAAGCTCCCGATTTATTGGTTAAATCATTAATTTGAGCTTGTGCTTGATTATTTTGCTCGGTCTGACCGAAGGCAAAAGAATTAAATAAAAATGTAAAAATTGCGGTAAAACTAAAAACCTTCAAAAGGTAAGTTTTCATCAAGTTCGTCTATACTCCTTCTAATAAATTTTGTGAGTTGCAAAACTGCAAATCACAATCTAGGGTTAGGGCGAATCGCTGAAACGACCTAAATAAATCCTACGAGCGTCAAATAAAATCTAACGCCCTTGTTCTAAAAAAGTTTCTTTATTATTTCGATTTTGTCTGAAGAAACAAAGTAACTTTTTTAAAAGTAACATACCAAAAACTATCGTGTCAATTATTGAAATGCCGATGAAATCTAGGTTTTATTCAAATTACTTGTTAAAAAAACAAAGTTCATCAGCATTCCTTATCTCTATTTCTTGACCACTTTTGCTTTATCGCGTAAGGCTTCGGCGAAAACCTCAAGGACGTTCTCAACGAATATAAAGGTTAAATCCTCCAGAACTTCCTGAGGTAAATCTTCTAAATCGCGTTTATTCGGCGCAGGCATAATTACTTTTTTGATATGCGCCCGACGTGCCGCGAGAATCTTTTCTTTGACTCCGCCGATGGGCAAGACGTTGCCACGCAAAGTTATCTCGCCGGTCATCGCAATTTCTTTGCGGACCGGACGCTGCGACAGCACGGAAACGATTGCGGTTGCGAGTGTAATTCCCGCGCTTGGTCCGTCTTTCGGAATTGCACCTTCGGGAATGTGGATGTGAATGTCGAAATTTTCAAAATCTTCGTCGGCTATTCCCAATTCCGACGCGCGGGCTTTGGCGTAAGAAAACGCGGCTTGCGCTGATTCCTGCATCACTTCGCCGAGTTGTCCGGTGAGTTGCAATTTGCCTTTGCCCTTTGTTTTCAAGGCTTCGATGAATAGAATATCTCCGCCGACGGCTGTCCACGCCAAACCTGTAACCGTGCCGATCGAATCTTTTTTCAAGGCTTCTTCGGGGAAAATCTTCGGCGCACGCAAAAAATCTTTAACGCTTTCCGCAGTAACGCGCACGACTTCAAATTTTTCATCCAGCTCGGCTTTTTTACGCGCAACTTTGCGGCAGACTTTGCCGATTTCCCTTTCGAGATGGCGCAAACCTGCTTCTTGCGTGTATTCGCTGACGATTTTCGTCAGTGCCTTGCGCTCGAATTTCACATCGTCTTTTTGCAAACCATTTTCTTCGACTTGTTTCGGGACGAGATGGCGTTTGGCGATTTCCAATTTTTCTTCTTCGGTGTAACCCGAAAGCGAAATAATTTCCATCCGATCGCGTAAAGCCGGTTGAATCGTGTCCAAAACATTCGCGGTCGTCATAAACATTACGTTCGACAAATCGAACGTAACGCCGAGATAATTATCACGAAACGCAAAATTTTGTTCGGGATCGAGAACCTCCAAAAGTGCCGACGACGGATCGCCGCGAAAATCTGCGCCGACTTTATCGATTTCGTCGAGCATAATCAACGGATTATTCGTCTGCGCTTGCTGAATCGCCTGCAAAATTCGTCCGGGCATTGCGCCGACGTAAGTTCTTCGATGTCCGCGAATTTCGGCTTCATCGTGCAAACCGCCCAAACTCAAACGCATAAATTTGCGATTCAAAGCCCGCGCCACGCTTCGACCGAGCGAAGTTTTACCAACTCCCGGAGGTCCGACAAGACACAAAATCGAACCTTTCGGCTTCTCTTTTAATTTGCGAACGGCAAGAGCTTCGATGATTCTTTCCTTCACTCTTTCAAGCCCGTAATGGTCTTCATTGAGAATCTTTTCGGCTTTCTTGAGATTCAAATTATCCTTCGATGCCGTCGCCCAAGGCAGTTCGGTCATAATGTCGAGCCAATTTCGCAAAGTTGCAGTTTCAGCCGTGTCGGGATGCATTCTTTCGAGTTTTTTAAGTTGGCGCAAGGCTTCTTCCTGCGCGGTTTCGGGCATTTCGGCTTTGAGAATTTTTTCGCGGTATTGTTCGATTTCCTCGAAAAGTTCGTTGCCTTCGCCAAGTTCCGATTGAATTGCTTTTAATTGTTGCCGCAAAAAATATTCGCGTTGCGAGCGGTCAATCTCGCCACGCGCCTGGGTGTTGATTTCTTGCTGAACGGTCAATACTTCGATTTCTTTGCTCAAAAGTTCGTTGACGCGGCGCAGACGCAAGATCGGATCGGAAACATCGAGAACACTTTGCGCGTCTTCGACTTTCAATTCCAAATTCGACGCAGACAAATCCGCAAGCCGTCCGGCATCGTCCAAATTCGCAATAATTGCCAAAACTTCGGGCGAAATATTTTTGCCCAAAGATGCGGCGCGTTCCATCAAAGCGCGGACATTTCGGACAAGAGCTTCGACTTCCAAAGAATTTTCGGGCGCGATCGGTTCGTTTATCGGTGTCAGTTCGGCTTTGACATATTCGCCCGAAGCACTGATTCCATCAACACGGGCGCGTGAAAGTCCTTGAATCAGAATACGAATTCGTCCGTCGGGAAGTTTGAGCATTCGCATAATCACCGCAACCGTGCCAACAGTGTAAAGATCGGCTTGTTCGGGTTCTTCCTTGTCCAAATCCTTCTGCGAAACGAGCATAATCATTCGGTTTTCGCTCAAGGCTTGGTCAACCGCTTTGATTGATTTATCGCGTGAAACGAACAAAGGCACAATCATAAACGGATAAATCACAATATCGCGCAGAGGTAAAACGGGCAGTTCCGACGGAATCTGCATTTGAATCTCATCGGTTACGGCTTCAAGAGTTTCGGTAAAATTTTCACCTGTTTCAATCATAAATTTGTTAGGGCTTTGGTTTTTGGGTTTCGAGTTTTGGTTTTGAACTAAATCCAAAGACCAAAAACCAATTTTTAGAATAGCCGATTTACCCCGAAAAAAAAAATGATACTTTTTCGGCGCGTTCGGTGCGTTATTAAGCAAAAGATTTTTTTAAGGAAATTTCTATAAATTATTCGATTGAACAAATTTAGAAATCACTCTCAAACAACCCGCATAAAACTTTAAAACTGCTTATCGGCACATTTTAGGCTTTCTGCTAAATTGCTCTTAACTCTTGAAAAAAAAGATTTAGGCGTAGAATGCGCTAAATTGCAAAATTAAAAAAATCGCATGAAACTTCCCACAGAAATTTGACCCAAACATTTTAGTAAAGAACAAATAGGAGATATAAAATTATGAAAAAACACAGCCTTTTGGCGATAACAATCTTAACTTTAATCATCGTCTTCCACACGGCAAAAAATGTTTCCGCCGCTGAACTCGTAACCAACGGCAGTTTTGAAACGGGGACTTTCGCGGGTTGGACCGCCGTCAACGTAACCACCAACGTCTGGTTTAATTGGAGGGTTTCGGCGGCAACTAACAACGCTAATGTTTCAAGTTGGACAAATGGAACATCCCCGCGCACCGGCACATTCAGCGCGTGGAACGGTTGGGCGGCAGGTAATCCCGTTCCCGCCGCTTACCGCTTAAGACAAGATATAACGATTCCGAATAATCCGAACGAAAACATCGTTTTTCGTTGGTATGACCGCTTGCAGTGGGATTTGGTATCATTCTCAACCACCACGCTTCCGCAATATCGAATCGTCAATATTTTGAATCCTGCAAACAATGCGGTCTTGCAGGAAATTCACCGCTTTACGGCTCCGGCAGCCAGCCAGGGACCAATGCTTTTGCCCGCAGGTCAGGGCTGGACACCATATAATTTTAATCTTAATGCTTACAAAGGACAGACCATTCGGCTCGAATTCCAATGCACGATTGCTCAAAACACAGCTGGTCCGGGCTATTGCGAATTTGACGACATCAGCGTCCAGAATCTTCCAATTCTCGCCGCAGAAGTCCCAATCGGCGGACGTATCACCACCGCCAACGGCAACGGCATCCGCAATGTTGCGGTGAGTTTAACCGAATCCGGCGGCAATGTTCGCACCGTGCGGACAAACGCTTTCGGCTACTACAATTTCGAGCAAATCGAAGTCGGACAAAACGTAACGCTTACGATTAATTCAAAACGCTACACCTTCACCAACCCAACCCGCATCATCAGCGTAACCGAAGAACTCAGCGATGTTGATTGGACGGCGATTGAATGATCTTAAAAAAAAGAACCTTTCCTTTATGCACTGTTTTGAACACAGTGGTTGAGCGGAGCGGAGTTTTACCTCCGCTCGTTTTTTTTTGAGGGCTATTTTTTGCTTCGTTTCGGTTTAGGTTTAACGGTTTTGCCACGGGTGCGGACGAGGTATTTGAGTTCGGTCATAAATTCGGAAACGTCTTCAAATTCGAGATAGACGGAAGCGAAGCGAACATACGCCACTTTATCGAGGGCTTTGAGGCGTTTCATAATTATTTTGCCGATGTCGGTTGTGGCGAGTTCGCGGTCGGGAGTGTCTTGGACGGCTTTTTCGACATCGTTTGTGATTGATTCGAGGTGCGCGGCGGAAATCGGGCGTTTTTCGCAAGCGCGAAGCAAACCCGATAAAATTTTGTTACGATCAAAACTTTCGCGTTTGCCGTCTTTTTTGACGACCATATACGGAATTTCATCAATCCTTTCGTAAGACGTAAAGCGTCTGCTGCAAGCCAAACATTCGCGTCGCCGACGAATCGAATCGCCGTCCTTCGATTCGCGCGAATCTACGACCTTATCTTCCAAAAATGCACAAAATGGACACTTCATAAATTTTCGATTTGCGATTTGCGATTTGCGATTTTGTCAGTTGTCCGTTGTCCGTTGTCCGTTGCAAAATTCGTCTTGCCTGAAATCGCTTCGTCTCTCCGTCTTTCCGTCTCACTTTCTCCTTTTCTCGCTTTCTCCCCTTCTCGCTTTCCGTTCCGTTCGTGGTCAACTTCGTCCGCCGCGTGTTCGCTAAACACCGGCACGAGCGCCGCCGAAATCACGCCGGCCTCCTGGCCGCCGACGGCGGCG
>CALMEH010000773.1 GCA_937863115.1 uncultured Acidobacteriota bacterium | reverse complement strand
TTGCGATAATCTTTATTAAGTTTTTCTTTTTCTGGAAAGGAGGTAAATTTATGACAGATAAAAATTCAGAAATCGTTTCCCGGATATGGGAAGAATCAAGAAAAAGGATCAAGACTTTTATAAATAAACGAATCAATAATGAGGCTGATGCGGAAGATGTTTTGCAAAACGTCTTCTGCAAGATCCATCAGAATATTGCCGAACTGAAAGACCCCGAAAAACTCTATCCGTGGATTTTTCAGACGACCAGAAACGCGATTATTGATTTTTATCGTGAACGGAAAATTCAGACGGATTCGGCGGACGAGATTTTAAATGAAATCGCTGTTGAACAAACTGAAAAAGATATTGAAGAGGAAGTGTTGCGCTGGCTTGAACCGATGATCGGTGAGCTTCCCGAAAAATACCGCGACGCGCTGCTTTTGACCGATATTCAAGGCTTCACGCAAAAAGATTTATCGGAAAAACTCAATATCTCGCTCTCCGGCGCGAAATCGCGTGTTCAGCGCGGGCGTGAACATCTCAAAGCGACTCTGCTTAATTGCTGTCAACTGGAATTCAACCGCGCCGGGCAAATCGTCGAATACCGCCAAAAGACTGCTGTTTGCCGGGTTTGTTCGCATTAGATTTTCAGGAGAATTATTTTTGCGTCTTTTTGTTTAATCTGCCGTCATAAGAAACGAATCCCGCGAAGGGAAATAAAGTTATTTAAGATTAGGAGATTAAAACAATGACAGAAAATAATACCTGTGGAACGGGCGGATGCGGATGTTCACAAGAATCGGGAGTCGCTTCGGATGAAAAAATCGTGGCGGTCAAAAACGCCGAAAAGGAAATTAACATCGAGTTTTTGTATCTCGATTTGAATGTTTGCGAGATGTGCAAAGGCACGGAGAGCAATCTCGAAGAGGCGTTGGCGGAAGTTTCGGAAGTTTTGAAATCAACCGGAGTGAAAGTCAATTTGCAGAAAACACATATCGAAACTTACGAGCAGGCGTTGGCTTTAGACTTTATCAGTTCGCCGACGATACGGATCAACGGGCGCGATGCGGCACTCGAAGTCAAGGAAAATTATTGCTCTTCGTGCAGCGATTTGAGCGGCACGGAAACCTTTTGCCGCGTCTGGAATTTCGGGGGCGAAGAATTTTCAACCGTTCCGAAATCTCTGGTCATCGAAACGATTCTCAAGGAAATTTACGGCGGCAAAACCGAAACTGCGGAAATTTCTGCGGAAAGAAAAGCGCAATCGCTGGAAAATTTGAAACGATTCTTTGCGGGAATTAATATTCAAGCTGATTCAACGAAAGCAAATAGAGCGGCGGAACAAATAAATCCGCCCGTGCAGATCCCGCAAACAGAAAACGCCGCTAGTTGCGGTTGCTCATAATGGTAAATTAAATCTGTGTTTATGAATGAACTTGGTGAAAATAATCAGTCATTAAAAGACGAGTATGACGTAGTAGTGATCGGCGGCGGTCAGGCAGGTTTAAGTTTGGGCTTTTATCTACGCCGCTCCGGTCTTTCTTACGTCATTCTCGACGCTCAGGAAAAAGCGGGCGGCGCGTGGCTGCACGGCTGGAACTCGCTGAAGCTGTTTTCACCGGCGCAATGGAGTTCGCTTCCGGGCTGGATGTTTCCCGGCAGACCCGACCGTTACCCGACGCGCGATGAAGTTATTTCCTATCTTGAACAATATGAGGATCGTTACAAACTGCCCATTGTGCGGCACGTCAAAGTCTCAGCCGTGCGACGCAAAAATGAGATTATTGAGTTGGAAACGACTGCCGGAAATTTAACCGCCAAAGCTGTAATCAGCGCAACCGGCAGTTGGCAGAAACCTTTTATTCCTTCAAATCCGGGACAGGAAGATTTTTCCGGCGTTCAGATTCATTCAGCCGATTACCGTTCGCCTGAACAATTTGCGGGGCAAACCGTTCTCATCATCGGCGAAGGAAATTCAGGGGCACAAATTATGGCGGAAGTTTCGCTTTTTGCCGAAGCCGTCTGGGTCACGCTCGAAGAACCGCAGTTTCTGCCCGACAATGTTGACGGGCGCGTTTTGTTCGATGCGGCAAGCGAAAAATACCGCGCCTTAACGCAGGAAACTAACGCCAACCCAGCAAAGTCCGGCGACCTTTTGGGAAAAATCGTGATGGTCGAACCGGTCAGGCAAGCGCGTGACAGAAACGCCTTAAAAAGCCGGCGCCCGTTCCAACGATTTACCCGAACCGGCGTGGTTTGGGAAGACGGCACCGAAACTTCGGTTGACGCGGTTATCTGGTGCACCGGATTTAAGCCCGCTCTTGAACATCTTCGTCCATTGGGCATAATTAAGGAAAACGGGCGAGTCGAAACCATTGGAACTCATTCGACAAAAGAGCCGAAACTTTGGCTGGTCGGATACGGCAACTGGACTGGTTTTGCGTCGGCAACTTTAATCGGTGTCGGACGCTCGGCACGAGCAACAGTTCAGGAAATCTCCGATGCTTTTGCGAAAGAAGCAAAAATGACCGCTTGATGAGAATTACATTATTTACTCAACACTTTGTATTACATTGGTAATTCGCCAAACTTGCCGGAATCGGTGCGCCCTGAATATTGGCAGGTAGCACCGGTCCACAACAAACATTTACCATTCGCGCACGGTCTGCTTGCATTTCGGGGTCTTTGGCGATTGTTTCCCTAATTTGGCGGAGAATTTTATTAAGCTCTTCGTTCTTAGTTTCAACAATCCGATAGTGCATCCACAAGCCCTCTTTTCTGGCAGTCACAATACCTGCCCGTCGGAGATAAGCCAGATGCCGCGAAATTTTCGGCTGATTTGTCTGCAAAACTTCGACAAAAAAACAGACGCAAACTTCGTCATCGCTCATCAAATTAAGCAACCGCAAACGAGTGTTGTCAGCGAGTGCGCTAAAGAATAATTCAAAATTAAAATTTTTTGTTATTTTATCCATTATACTTGTCTGTGGAATAGAAATTAAGCCACGAAATAACGTGGTAAGGATTTGCCTCTATATTAACAAAATTCCGCCCAAAATCATCCGGCTTGCCAAAAACAAACTTCGGCAAAAAATCATATAATTCGATAGTGTGAGAATAATCATCCCGATCATCCTCAAGCAAAGCAAACAAACTAAGTTGCGGATTCTCCGTTTCAACGAAGTCCGCATATCTCTTTGTTTTTTTGTTTGATAACGACTTACTCACAAATCAACATCCTCCAAACAAATCATCAGTCATTCAAAACCAAATCAAAACTTCAACACAAATATCCGATTCGGGAACTTTGAACTCCTCATATTTAAAAACAATCATCGATTTTTCAGCAAATGTAAAGCGAAAACAGTATTTCCATTACTGCTTTCAACAGATAGGTTGGCGTTATGCTGACTGATAATTTTATGAGCAATCGAAAGCCCAAGTCCAACTCCTTTTTCTTTAGTCGTAAAAAACGGGTCGAAGATTTTCGGCAAAATCTTTTCGTCAATTCCGCCGCCTGTATCCCCAACTTCAACAACACAAAACTTACCGTTTTCAGAAGTGCGAAAAGCGATTTCTCCGCCGTTCGGCATCGCTTGCAGTGAATTGATTGCTAAATTCAGCAAGACTTGTTTAATTTGTTCACTATCAATTAAAACTTCAGACAAGTTTTTCTGCAAATCTTTCTCAATTTTTACTGACTGAGAGTTTGCTTGGTTTTCAACCAGTGCGGCGACTGATTCGATGATTTTGTTCAAATCATTTAATTGCACGGATAGTGTGGCGGGACGCGCAAAACGCAAGAATTCGCCGACAAGCTTATCTAGTCTTTCAACTTCTTTTTTGGCTAAGTCGGCAAATTCGCGGCGCGGACTGTCTTTGGCTAGTTCGTCTTCGAGAATCTCGACTGCGCCTTTAATTGCCGCGAGCGGATTGCGGACCTCATGAACGATGCCGGCGGAAAGTTCGCCAAGAGATGAAAGTTTTTCGGCTTGGAGAAGCTGCTCAAAGGTTTTTTGCAGTTCGTCGTAGGCTTTCTGGCGTTCCGCCGCGTTTTTTTCCGCTTTCTCTCTTGCTTGCTTCAAACGGTCGCCGAGTGCGCCCATTACGCCGCCGACGAGATTGAAAATGACGATTTCGGCGTATTGATTAATTGAATAATCGAAATGTCCGTGCTGCCAATGCAGAAAAATATGTGGGGAATAAACAACGGTTGTAAAAATCGAAGCGGCAAGCCCGCCGCGAAGTCCGTAAAGCAAGGCAGCGGCGATAATCGGAATATAATAAAGCCGCTGATAGATTTCGTGCCAAACGACCTGATCAAGCGGTGTGAGAAAGTGCAAATCCGTAATCAGCACGATTATCAAACCGATTGTAACTTGCGGCAAAAAGCGTTTCATCAACGACTATTATACCCAAATCTAAGAGTTTTTCACTCTTTTGTGATTTCGGTTAAATCATAATTTTCAGAATCACAAATTTGTAGCATAACAACACTCAATCAAAACATTTCAAATCACTTTAGCTAATGTCTCAAACTCACTTGACTCTGGAGTTAAGACAAGGGTTTATAATCTTTTTGATGAGTAAATCTGCGTTGCAAATCGGTGAATTGGCAAAACTTTCCCGCGTGAGCATTGATACGGTTCGCTATTATGAAAAGAGGAAACTTATTCGCAGTGTTTCCAGAACTCAGGGCGGTTATCGGCTTTTTGATTCGCAGACGGTTGAGCAAATTACGTTTATCAAACAGGCTCAGGATTTTGGTTTTTCGCTCGATGAAATTAAAGATTTATTAGTTACAGGCGGGGCGGAAGAATGCCAAAGAGTAAAAGATTTATTACAGCAAAAACTTTCTGCGATAGATGAGCAAATCAGCGAAATGAAGGTTTTTAGAAAAACTTTGTCAAAGCATCTGACCGCTTGTGAAACAGAATTGAGCCGAAAAGGAAAGAACGCAGTTTGCCCCGCTTTTATCGAAATACATAAGAGGTAAGAAGTTATGAAAGAATCGGTTAAACATTTATTTTTAGGAAGTGCGGTGATGACGGCGATTGCCGCAAGTCTTTGTTGCGTTCTGCCTGTTTTGTCGGTGGCGTTAGGTTTAGGTGCTTTTGGAGTAGCTTCAATTTTTGAAACGCTTCGACCATATTTTTTAGTGGCGGCATTTTTGGCTTTAGGTTTTGGTTTTTATCAAACTTACTTTCGGCGTGAAAAATGCGAGGACGGTCAAGTCTGTGCAACCAAGCCCATCAGTCGCTTTAATCAATTTATTTTGTGGTGTTCAACTATTCTGATAGTCGCTTTTGCTACATTTCCTTATTATACGGGTTACATCGTTTCCGCTTTGAACCGCCAGCAACCGCCGACAACTGAAATAAATCAAGAAAATGCGATTAGCGAAAATGAAGCCGAGAAGCCAAAAACGGTAATAATCGCCGTCGAAGGAATGACTTGCGAAGGTTGTGCGACACACATTAACGAAGAACTTAAAAAACTGAAGGGCGTAATTTCAGCCGAAGCCAATTATAAAAACAAAAACGTCAAAGTTGTTTATAATCCCAAATTAGTAACGCTTGAACAGATTAAAAAAGCCATCAATGACATTGGATATGTCGCAAAATAGAGAGTTTATGAACAAGATTATTTTAGAATCAGAAATAACTTGCCCCAAATGCAATTATCAGAAAACAGAAACGATGCCGACAGATTCGTGTATGTTTTTCTACGAATGTCCGAAATGCAAAGCCTTCCTCAAACCAAAGCCAAGCGATTGCTGTGTATTTTGCAGTTATGGAAACGTTAAATGTCCGCCGATCCAAGCGGGAACTCAAAGTTGTGGCTGTCCATAATTTAATGTAAAAGGACGTTCAGTTCTCCTAAAATCTCAACTATTGCAAACTCTTCAAGTTTGCTAAGTAATCACTATTCATTTTTCCTCGCCACTTAAACCGAACTTTTGCATCCGGTAAATCAACGCGCTCCGGGTAATGCCCAGATAACGTGCCGTTTGCGATTGATTACCATCAAAACGATGCAAGGCTTCACGGATTATTTCGCATTCGACTTTCTCTAAATCAAAAGGTTCAGCGGGCAAAGAAAACCAGAGATTTTCCGAAGCGGTTTGCAGAGTTTTAATATTTTCGGGAACATCCGCAAGCGTCAGTTCTTCACTGTCGGATAAAACGACCATTCGCTCAATGACATTTTCGAGTTCGCGGAC
>CALMEH010000772.1 GCA_937863115.1 uncultured Acidobacteriota bacterium | reverse complement strand
CCTGTTTGGCGGTCGCCGATGATCAATTCGCGTTGTCCGCGTCCAATCGGCACCATTGCATCGATCGCTTTCAAACCTGTTTGAAGCGGTTCTTTAACAGGCTGACGGTCAATAATTCCGGGCGCGATTTTTTCGACCGGATTAAATGTATCAGTGATGATTTCGCCTTTGCCGTCAATCGGATTTCCGAGCGCATCAACTACGCGACCAATCATCGCATCGCCGACCGGAACGCTCATAATACGGCGCGTTCTTTTGACTTCGTCGCCTTCTTTAATCTTCTGAAAATCGCCGAAAAGCACCGCGCCGACCTTGTCTTCTTCAAGGTTGAGCGCGAGTCCGCGAACCGCGTGCGGGAATTCGAGCAATTCGCCCGCCATAACCTTTTCGAGTCCGTGAATTTCGGCAATTCCGTCGCCGACTTTGATAACCGTGCCAACTTCGGCAACCGTCATTGTCGCATCAAAATTCTCAATCTGTGAACGAATAATCTCGTTAATTTCGTTAGCTTTAATTGCTTCCATAATGTTTTTTATAAACTCAGTTCTTTCTTAAAAATATTTTTTGTTTGAAACTCAAAATCCGGTATCACCGGCGATGCTGAGCAAACGTCCGCACCTTCATAAATTTTCACATCTTTCGGTGAAGTATAAGCGTAAATTAATTCGTTTTTTGGATAAATATACCAAACCAATTTTACGCCGGACTTGAAATAATCATTAACTTTGGCGGCAATATCTTCACCGCTTTCACTTTTTGACAAAAATTCGATAGCGAGCGACGGAATCGGATGCTCGCCTTTCGCGGCGGCAAAAGTTTGCGCCGCCGTAAAATATGCTAAATCGGGAATCCGAAAATTTTCCGTTGCCAATCTCATTCCAACTTCAGAAATCAAACGTCCGCCTTCCAAATGCGATTTGGTTTTATAAAAAAACTCTGTTAACCACCAAATAATAATCAGTTCGACATCTTTTATCATCGATTTTTTAATAACTTCGCCATGAACGAATTCATAACCGAACTCTTGCTGATAAGCCCATTTTTCAAATGACTCAACATTTCTGAAACGTCGTCTGACTTTAGTTTTCGGTTCCGTTACTACATTCATAAAGCTATCTTCCGATCTTGTTTTTATACTTTCACCAATTATATTTAGCACGTAATTTATCAACTAAAAATAATCCGCCGAAAAAATAAACAAACGGCGAAGCAAAAAATATAGCCATTGCAATAAACTCGAATACTTTGTTTTCAAGTTTCACATAAGCTCCAATCCAGCCATTTAAAAAAGCAGTGCAAGCCATTGCAATCAACGTAATAAAACACAAAATCGCTTTCGCTATTCTATCGAAATTATCTCTCCAATATACTTTGAATGCCATAAAATCCAATAAAAATAGTCAATACTATCTTCCTATAAGACTTGCCTTCAAATTTTCCAACTGCGTTTTGACCGAACTGTCATAAACAGTCGAACCGACGCGGGTTACAACTCCGCCGATAATTTGCTCGTCAACGGCAAAATTCAGATTAACCTGTTTGCCCGTCATCTTTGCCAGATTCGTTTGAAATTCCGCTTTTTGTGCATCGGAAAGCGGACGTGCCGAAATTACTTGCGCTGAAATAAGTCCGTTTCGTTCGTCCAAAACGGAGGCAAACTTTTCGTTGATTTGCGCCAATTCCGTCAGACGGCTGTTGCGAAGCAGAACACGCAAAAAATTCGCCGTTGTTTGCGAAGGTTTTGTTTTTTCGATTAAGCCGGAAAGAATTTTTTCCTTGCTGAGATGGGCAATTGAAGGATTCGCAAAAGCGTTTTGCAAATCGGCGTTCGATTTAATCAAATCTTCCCAAGATTTCAATTCCGTTTTAATAACTTCGGTTTCGCCCGATTTCGTAACGACATCGGCTAAAGCTGTGGCATAGCGACGGGCAACTGTTTCAAAACTCATTTAGTTTAAACCTCCGATTGATTGCAGACTTGCTTTAACGAGCCGTGCGTCCGTGTCTGCGCTCATTTGCGCTTTTACTTTTTCTTCCGCCAAACGAATGCTTTCTTCAGCCGAAAATCTGCGAAGTTCGGCGAGAACCTGTTGGCTTTTGCGTTCGATGTCGTTTGCCGCTTGCAATTTCAAGCGATTTGCTTCCGACGCGGCTTCGCGTTCAATGCGCTCTCTTTCAGCTTTGGCTTCCATTTCGGCTTCACGAATCGCTTGCGACTTGTCGTTTTCGAGCGACGCAAGTTTGGCTTCGGTCGTCGTCAATTCGGCAAGCGCGGATTGGCGTTTTTCTTCCGCTTTGATGATGTCGGCGCGGATTGCTTCGCGGCGAGCAATAAACGCACTGCTCAAAGGTCTTTTCAAAAGGCGATAGATAATAAAAACGAAAATCGCCAAATTGAGAAATTTCCACGCCTCAAAGCCCGGGTAATTTAAATATGTGTTCCAATATTGGAGAAATTTGCCCCAACTCGTGTTGGTGTCAACTTTAGCGGCTTCGGCAAAGATAAAAAGAAAATTGTAAATAAAAGCGAACATATATTTGTTCGTTGTTCGTTGTTCGTTGTTCGTTGCCGATTTCTTATTTGCAACTAACCACTAACCACAAACAACTATCATTTTAAGATATTAGAACTGATTTTTTCGGCTAATTTTTCGGCTTCACCGGCAATCGTAGTGCGGGCTTCAGTGCGTTGGCGTTCGAGTTCTTCGCGCTGATTCGCCGTTGTTTGCGCGACTTCTTGTTTTAC
>CALMEH010000771.1 GCA_937863115.1 uncultured Acidobacteriota bacterium | reverse complement strand
AAAATCTCCGTCCGTGTGAGTTGTTTCAATTTCGGGGTTTTCCGCGTCAAGATGAAAAAACACGGCTTCGGCAATCGCCAAACCGCAAACAACCAAATCTTCTTTCGCCAAAAACTTCCCTTGCCCGCGCACGTCTTCCGACACGCAAGCCTGCGTCGTAATATCGCCGCGCCCGATGTCTTCCGCCAAAAATTCGCCGATTCCGGCAACGATTTCACTTGTTTCAAAAAGGTTCATATAAAAATTAACAATCCATTTTTTTTAACGCAAAGACGCGAAGGCGCAAAGATGCGAAGATTTTTTGCCTATTTTGTTAGTAATTATCAATGGTTTCATCAAAATTTCGAGCTGATAAAACAGATTATCAAAACTTTGCGTCTTTGCGTTAAAATTCTTAACTTCTACAATTTCGGATTTTGCTTCGATTTAAATAATTTTATCTCATCTTCATCAAGTTCACGATACGCGCCGACGGGAATTCTGTCGTCTTTGATGTGTCCGATTTCGGTGCGTTTGAGTTTAACGACCGAATGACCGATGGAATCGAACATTTTGCGAATTTGTTGGTTGTGTCCTTCCATTAAAGTAACTTTATACCAGCCGTTTTTTTCCGTCGGTTTGAGAATTTCGATCTCGCACGGCGCGGTTTTAAATCCGTCTTCGAGAACTGTTCCACGTTGCAGTTTTTTAATTGCAACTTCAGTTGGAATGCCTTTGGTTTTGACTTCGTAAACTTTCGGAATTTGTTTTGACGAAGATATAAAATTAGTCAAATCGCCGTCGTTCGTCAAAATAATCAAGCCTTCGGTGTTGTAATCGAGCCGCCCGACGGGATGAAGTTTGCCGAAACCTTTGATTAAATCCGTAACGAGCTTTCTGCCTTCGGGATCAGCCGCGCTCGACAGATAACCTTTCGGTTTATTGAGCAAAATATAAGCATTTTCCCGTTTGGCGAGTTTGAGGTTTATCAGTTTTCCATTAACTTTGATGTGGTCTTTTTCCGCGTCGGCTTTGGTGCCGAGTTCGGAGATAATTTTCCCGTTGACCGAAACCCTTCCGTCTTTGATAAGTTCTTCCGCGCCGCGCCGCGAAGCAATTCCGGCTTGAGCAATGAGTTTGTTAAGTCTTTCCTGCATTTTATTTTTTTTCTTCAGTTTTAGGTTGTAAATATTCGTTGGCTTTTGCCGCTACTTCTGCATTTCTGGCTACTGACCCAGAAGAGGCTTTCGATAATTTAATTTTCTCGCCGCCTTGAACGTAAAAAAATAGCCAATGATAGCTTGTGCTTTCCATTGTTTCGGATAGTCCTTGAACTTTGCTTTGCAAATAATCGTAGCCGAATTCGCGGGTTCTTTTCCCGAAAAGTGAATATGTTGACTGTGAAACGATTCGTTTTTGCCGGTTAAATTTCGTGATTGTATAGGGAAGAAAATGAAAGAAACAAAGACCACCAATGAATAAAGCTAAGACAATGAAAACAAATACGATACCGACACCATCTCCCTTAAAGAGTTTGCTAATGTTTGAAATTCCTCCGATTTGTTCCAGATACATATGGGCAAAATAAATCCCCCAAATAAAAGAACCCAAAACAATCAGCCAAACT
>CALMEH010000770.1 GCA_937863115.1 uncultured Acidobacteriota bacterium | reverse complement strand
CGCAGGCGGTGCGGTGGCGTTTGCAAGCATAATGTATCTCGGACTTTCGATCGTTCTCGGACTCGTCGAAAGATATTTGAAACCTCCGCTTTGGTTGTCAACGATAATTTTTGTTCCCGCAACTTTCGCACTTTCCTTTCTCGGAACGAAATTTTCGACTATTTTTCTGCTCGACCACACGAGTTGGGCGGTTTTGATTTTGATTTACTGCATTCTCGGTTCGCTCGTTCCCGTCTGGGCTTTGCTTCAACCACGCGGATATTTGGGCGGATTCGTCCTTTACACGGCGATTGCGGTTGGCGTTATCGGCATATTTTTCGGCAATTACGAAATTCAGCAGCCGACTTTTAAATCTTGGGACATCGGCGGAATGACGGGAATGTTGTTTCCGTTTTTGTTCGTAACCATCGCTTGCGGCGCGTGTTCCGGTTTTCACGGACTGGTTTGTTCCGGCACAACATCCAAACAAATTAACAAAGAATCGGACACGCATTCAATCGGCTACGGCGCAATGTTGGCGGAAGGTTTTGTTGCATTTATCGCGCTCGTTACGATTATGATTATCGCTTCGGACGCGGCAAAAGGCGTTTCGCCCGGCAAGATTTACGGCAACGGAATCGGCGAATTTTTGACACTTATTATCGGCAAAGAAAATTTGCCGATTGCCATAACTTTCGGCGCGATGGCGTTTTCGACTTTTGTTTTCGATACGTTGGACGTTTCGTTGCGTTTGGGAAGATATATCGTTCAAGAACTTCTCGGCATTCCCGGCAAAATCGGTGCGGTTATCGGAACTTTGGCAACAATTGCTATTCCGTTCGTCTGTGTTTTGATTGCGCCGAAAGGCAGTTGGAACGATTTTTGGACGCTGTTCGGCGCGTCAAATCAACTGCTTGCCGCGTTAAGTTTGCTTTCGATTACGGCTTGGCTTTATCAAGCGCGTCAAAGAATTGCATTCACGCTTTTGCCGATGCTTTTTGTTTTGGTAATTACGCTTTGGGCTTTGACGAGTCTGACAATCGGCAATTTTAGCGCGGCAAATGGTTTTGATGTAAAATTTGTCAATGGAATCGCTTCGCTGGCTCTGATTTCGTTGGCGATTTACTTGGTCATCACGGCAATTTTGAAATTGCGGAGCAATAAATTGGTCGTGGTTGAGAGTTGATTTTATCTTCGGAATACCTGATAGCTGATAATTTTCGGCTCTCCGCTATTAGTTATTCGCTATCAGCTATTCTGAAAAATGTCTTATGAAATTTTCAATACTTATAATTTTACTTTTGATTTTCTGTTTCAGCACGACTTCGGCGCAAGATAAAATTACGGAAATAAGAATCACTGTCTTGCCTGCGACGATGAAAATTCGTCCGATGGAAACGGCTGTCATTCAAGTGCAATTTTTCGGCGAAAAGGCAAAAAAAGATGTTCTTGATAAAGTTTTCGCAAGTGAAAACGACGGAAAACTGCAAATCAGCGATTGGAAGGTAAGCACAAGCGGCGGTTGGCTTTCAAAGCCGTTTTTTTTGCAAGACGCAAACGAAAAGGTGAAATCGGGCATTGATAATTTTATCGCGCAAGGCTTAAATTCCGTCGCCGCGAAAGATTCGATTCTGTTCACAGCCCCCAACAAAATCGGCAAATATACGATAAAAATAACACGCGGCGAGATCTCGAAAGAAGTTACGATTGAAGTTTCAAACTCCGCCGCTTCGCAGAAAAAAGCGGAAACGGCAAATTTCTCTTCTGCGGTAAATTCGACTGATAAATATTTCGCTCTGGTTGAAAATTACGCGCCGTTTGTCGCGCAGGAAACTTGGTTTGAGCCAAAGGCGGATTATTTGGCGCGGTTTGATTACGACGGAAATTGGAAGGGCGACGATAATTGGGAAAATCTGCAAACAGGTTCATCGAAAGCCTTTGTTTATTATGCCGTGATGGAAACCGAAACGCATTGGTTTTTGATTTATAATTTCTTTCATCCGCGCGATTATTCGGATTTTTGCGTTGCCGCATCTTGCCACGAAAACGATAATGAAGGTTTGATCTTGACCGTGCGAAAAGATTCATCGAAATTCGGCAAGCTCGAAGTTATGGAAACTCTCGCGCACAACAATATTTATTCATTTACGAATAATTCGGCGATAAAAAAAGGCGTTCACGACATTGACGGGAAAATCGAATTTTACGAAAACACGCATCCGATTATTTTCATCGAAGCCGGCGGACACGGGGTTTTTTCAAGCAATTATAAGTCTTCGCTTTTCGATGCAACAAAAATGGAATTTAAGCAAAATACAGGCGTTACATACGTTTACGGCAAAAAAGCCGAAAGCCCGCAGTTTTCAAACGACCGAAATATAAGCTACGCGCTTTTGCCGATTTATGACGAATGGTGGATGAAAGGCAATCAGGAAACAGCGCAAGCAAACGATACTTTTGATAATTTTTACATTTACGAACCGTTCGGAAATCGCCCACGGGCAAATACAAAATACATCTCCGGCGCGTTTCACGGAACAACTGCCGCCAAAAATCAAGCAAAACCATTCTGGGCGTGGTTTGATAAAAAAACGAAGGATAAAAAAATTCTAAACACCGGACAATGGGCGTTAGATCCGGCGTATGCAGTTTCGATGAATCTGAAATTTCCAAATGATTTGCCCGTTTCGCTCGAATATATTTTTAATCCGTATCTGAAGCAGTGAGCTGTTAGCAGTGAACAGTGAGCAGTTAGCAGTCCGCAGTCCGCTGAAAATATGTTTTAACTGCTCACTGCTGACTGCTAACTGAAAAAATTATGCCTTCAATCGAAGAAAATCTTGATATAAGAGAAGTAGTTTCGCCGCAAGAAGCGAAGTTTGAGATATGGCGCAATCGTGCCGGATTTTTTCTCGCGCCTTTGGCATTTTTGTTGATTTTTTTCGCACCTTTCAATCTCAAACCCGAAGCGCACAATCTCGCGGCAATCATCGCCGTAGTCATAATTTTTTGGATTTGCGAAAGTTTGCCGATGCCGGTTACGGCACTTGTTGGCGCGGCTCTGTGCGTCCTTTTGAAAGTCGCGCCCGCTAAGGAAGTTTTCGCGCCGTTTGCCGATCCGTTGATGTTTCTATTTATCGGTTCGTTCATTATTGCGCGGGCGATTTTTTTACACGATTTGGATAAACGATTTGCTTACGGCGTTTTGTCCTTAAAGATAATTGGAGCGCGTCCGAGCCGCATTTTATTTGCCTTCGGTGCGGTTACGGCGTTCATTTCGGCGTGGATCTCAAACACTGCGACAACCGCCATGATGTTTGCAATCGGAATGTCAATTCTCGCATTTTTGTTCAAACACGAAGAAGAAACCGGCATCAAAATCAACCGTAATTACGCAACGGCGTTAATGCTGATAACGTCCTTTGCCGCGTCAATCGGCGGATTGATGACACCCATCGGAACGCCCCCGAATGTTATCGGTTTAGGCTTTATTCGTTCGATTCTCGGCGCAGAGATTTCGTTTTTCAAATGGATGATGATCGGTGCGCCGATCGTAATAATTTTGTATATTTTTCTGTTTCTTTACCTAAATTATCTCGCGCCTGCCGGAGTAAAAAAAATTAAAGGAAGCGCGAAAATGATTCAGCGCAAAAAAGCGAGTTTGGGCAAATGGCCGCGGGCGAAAAAATCACCCCTCATCGCTTTTGCAACCGCCGTTTTCTTATGGGTATTTTCGGGTTTGATTGCGCTTTTCGCAAGCGACACGAGCGAAATTTATAAAGCCATAAACTCACGTTTGCCCGAAGCCGTCGGCGCAGTTGTCGGCGCGGTTTTGCTGTTTTTACTGCCCGGAAACGCAAAAGGCGAAAAAGCGATAACTTGGAACGAAGCCGTTAAAATTGATTGGGGCGTAGTTTTGCTTTACGGCGGCGGATTCGCGCTCGGCGTTTTGTCTTTTCAGACAGGTTTGGCGGAAGCAATCGGCAAAAATATGACTTTGCTTCTGCCCCTGAGCGGCGAATTCGGTTTGCTCGTCGCGTCGGTTTTGGTCGCCGTGATTTTGTCCGAAACGACTTCAAACACGGCTTCGGCAAATATGGTCGTGCCGGTCGTGATTGCAATTGCTCAAACGCAAGGCGTAAACCCTTTAATTCCTGCACTTGGCGCAACATTCGGCGCATCGCTCGGATTTATGCTTCCGGTTTCAACGCCTTGCAACGCAATTGTTTACGGTTCGGGCTACATTCCTTTGATGAAAATGATTCGTTACGGCGTTTTGCTTGATATTTTCGGCGCGATCGTGATTATTGCAATTTTGAGTTTGCTTTCGCCGTTTTTGAGATAAAAATTACCTGCCTTCCTGCGTGAAATTAAGTTTTTTTTCCTAATGGCAAATTATTTACGCGGCTTTTTCGATGTTGTAACGCGCGATTTTCATATAAAGTCCGCGCCGCGTCAGACCGAGTTCGCGGGCGACTCTTGAGATATTCCAATTATGGCGACGCAGGCAATCTTTAATCATCTGCGTTTCGAGTTCGGAAACGGCTGCTTCCAGCGTTGCGCCTTCTGCGCCGATGTTGAAGCCGGAAAAGCCGGAATCAAGGGACGAAATTGAGCGCACGTTTCCGCCTTCGGCGTAAGACGTAATCGGGCTTGCCGAGCGTTTCAAGTCATTTGAAAGATGCGCGGGCGTGATTTTTTCGCCGTCTTCGGCGCGGGCAACAATGCGCTGAATTTCGTTGCAAAGCTGGCGGACGTTGCCTTCCCATTCGCAAACCATCAGCAAATCAATCGTTTGCGGCGAAATCGTGATGTTGCGTTTGTGGAAACGCGCCGAATATTGATTGATATAATAATTAACAATCGGCGGAATTTCCGAACGCCGTTCACGAAGCGGCGGAACGCGAAGGCGTATAACATTCAAACGATAATATAAATCTTCGCGGAAACTTCCGTCGGCAACTTTTTCTTCCAAAGGCATATTTGTTGCCGCAATAATTCGGACATCAACCTGAATCGGACGGCGTTCGCCAATCGGCTGAACTTCGCCTTCCTGCAAAAATCTCAAAAGTTTCGGCTGAACGTCTATTGGCAAATCGCCGACTTCATCTAAAAACAAAGTTCCGCCGTCAGCCGCCCGAATCATTCCCGGCGAATCCGTAACCGCGCCTGTGAACGAGCCTTTGCGATAGCCGAAAAGATGTCCTTCCGCCAATTCTTTCGGGACGGCGGTGCAGTTAAACGGCACGAAAATTTTGTCTTTGCGGTTTGAAATCGTGTGAATGGCGCGGGAAACAAGCTCTTTTCCCGTGCCGGATTCGCCCGTAACCAAAACCGTTACGTCCGACGAACGGATTTTATAAACTTCTTCGACAAGCGCGGTCATCGCGGACGAAGAATGAATAAAACCGGGCATCAAACTCTGTGAAGTAAAAGGACTTTCGGCTTCGTTTTCGTAATTCGATTTGTCTTTTTCGCGCAGAGCGCAAACGTCCATTCCAAGTTCGACAACTCTTAAAAGCGGCAAAATCGAATTTTCATCGTTCAAAATCGCGCTCGACTGCGGGCTGATAAACAAAACTGCCGGAGAAGCCGAAGGCGCACGAAGCGGAAAGATTTGCAAATTTTTGGTCTTGGCAAACTTTTCAGTCTCGTTCTTAAATTGCGCTTCTTGAAACTTCGTAACGAGTTCCATACTTTCATTCGACACAAAACCGTGTGTGATGAACGGATAAAAACGCTTCTGTTCGTTCATTTCGGCGATAATAATTTTTTCCGCTTTGCTTTCTTGATTCAAAATCGCCACGAGTTCGCGGAAAAGCAGTTCGCGCGAGGCGACGGCTTCTGCAAGACGCAACATTAAAAGCTGTGAACCGGCGGAATTTGTCGGTTTTTTTGAGGTTTCGATAACCTTTTCCGGCTTTTTCGGACTTTCAAGAAGCGCAGTAGTTTCTGCCGAAAGATTTTTCACGCCGAGTTTGCGAAAGATTTCGTTTGCGGCAAGTAAATGTTTTTCGGCGCGTGAAAATTGCGAAACATTTTTGCCGATTAAATAATGTATCAAAGCCGTGTGATAAAGGTCTTCCGCCGTTTCAAAAATCGTCAAAGCGCGGCTGAAATGATGAACGCCGAGTTCGACATCATTGGTTTTGAGCGCAAACAATCCGCGAATTCTTTGAATATTGCCAAGCACGAAAAAATCGGATGGATTGGTTTCTTCAATCGTTTCGAGTTCGTTTTCGGATTTTGAAAACTCGCCCTTTTGCAAAAAAACTTCCGCTAAAACGAGCCGTGCCATATTCAGCACTTCAAATTCCTTCATTTTTTTGCAAATCGCAATGGTTTCCTGCGCTTTTTCTTCCGCCGCGTCAAATTCGTTTTTGAGCAAAAATGTGCGCGAAAGATTTCTGAGGGCTTGAATCTGATACCATTCCATTTTGCGTTCGACGGCAACTTTTACGCTTTCTTCGAGAAGTTCCTGCGCTTCAACGAGTTCGCCGCGCAGAAGTTTCAATTCGCCGATTGAATCTAAGATTCCGGCAACGTGTGCGTGTTTCGCTTCGATGGCAAGTTCCAACGCACGCCGCATCATCGTTTCGGCGCGTGTCCAATCGCCTAAAAGCATCAAATTCATTCCGAGATTGTTATAGGCAATAACGGAATTTAATTTATGTTCGGTTTGATCGAAAAATTTGATGGATTTTTCAAGACAGGCAATGCCGTCCTGCGAACGTCTCAATCTCCAATAAACGCCGGACATATCCGAATAAATTCTACCAAGCAGAAACGGCGCGCTACGCGAACCGATGATTTTAATGCCCTGCTCGTAGTTTTCCAGAGCTTTTTCGCTGCGTCCTTCTTGATAATGCGTGGCGGCAATAACGTGATAACTTTCCGCCATTCCGCGCCAGTTCCCTTCTTCGCGGAAATAATTCAGGGCTTTTTCGGCAAACGAACGCGCCATCGAAAATTCGTTCATCTTTCGATAAACCCGCGCAAAACCGATAGAAATGCCGCCCAAAATAAAACTCAGATAGTTTTCTTCGGCTTCCTTCCGCGCTTTTTCGAGAAGCGCGACGGCTTTCGGCATATCGGCAAGATTGTTGTGTGCAATGCCCAACTGCGTTAAAACTTGGGCGCGTGTTTCAATCGAAAGTTGGCTCAAAACCGCATCGTCATCAAAATATTCGAGCGATCCGAGCGATTCTTGATAAGTTCCTTTGGTTTCGAGCGTGTAGGACAAAAGACGCTGAAGTTTGGCTTGTTGTTCGAGGTTAAGCAGATTGTTTTCAAGCGTTTGGACAAGCGATTTCTCAGCCTCGCCGGAGAATCCTTTGTCCAGACTTTGGCGCACTTTTTCGAGAAGTTCGTGAAAATTTTCGTCGGATATTATTCGCAATTTGGCTGAACGCATCTTCGCCCTGTTCCCAAACACGGAAACATTTTTCGAGATTTGATTCTCTCCGATCGTAAGAAAATTCTTATTCATTGCAAGTTAAAAAAATAAAACAACGAATGGAAGTTTTTTTTCAGCAATAAAAGAACAAAATTTTCAAGGGGAATCTGCTCTTATGAAAATCAATTTGAAATTTAACAGAAATTTTCGTCAGAGTCTATACAAAAATTGGTAGTCGCGCCTTAAAGACGTTTTTTTCCGAAATTCAAAAAATTTAAATCGAAGCAAAAGCCGCCAAAAGTCGGAATTACGAACTTTAGTTTCCGCCGAAAATATGCCAAACTTACAGAAAAATTTATGAGCGAAACGGAAGCAAAACGGCTCGAAGAAGCAAACAAACGTGAAAAAGATTGGAAACTTTGGGGCTGTTATGTAAGCGAACGCGCTTGGGGAACAGTCCGCGAAGATTACTCAAAAGACGGCGCAGCGTGGGATTATTTTCCGTTTGAACACGCGCATTCTCGGACATTTCGCTGGAATGAAGACGGCATTGCCGGAATTTGCGACCGACGGCAAAATCTGTGTTTCGCGCTTTCGTTGTGGAATGAAAAAGACGAAATTTTAAAGGAAAGATTTTTCGGTTTGGGCGGAAACATCGGGAATCACGGCGAAGATGTGAAGGAATATTATTATTATCTCGACAATACGCCGACGCATTCTTATATGAAATTTCTCTACAAATACCCGCAAGCCGCTTTTCCTTATCAAAAAATCTACGAGGAAAATTCGCGCCGCGATAAAACTCAACCCGAATATGAATTAATTGACACCGGAATTTTTAACGAAGATAAATATTTCGACGTTTTTATCGAATATGCTAAAACGGACTTTGACGATATTTACATAAAAATTACGGCAATAAATCGCGCAAACGAAACTGCAAAATTACATCTTTTACCGACAACCTGGGCGCGAAATGTCTGGACTTGGAACGATTCGATTGCGGATTTCGGATTGCGGATTGCGGATTCGGAAACGAATGTCATTGAAATCGAAACGAAAGATTTAGGCAAGTATAAATTGGTTTGTGAAGATGCGGACGAAATTCTTTTTTGCGAAAACGAAACGAATTACGCAAAACTTTACGGCGGCGAAAATAAAAATATTTATGCCAAAGATGGCATCAACGATTATATTGTTCACGGCAACAAATCAGCCGTAAATCCCGCACAAAAAGGCACAAAAGCCGCCGCGCATTATGTTTTGGAATTGCAACCGAAGGAAAGCAAATCAATTTATCTGCGATTGAGCAGTCAGCAGTCAGCAGTCAGCAGTCAGCAACCTGAAGAATTTTTTCAAAATCGAATTGCCGAAGCCGATGAATTTTACGCTTCAATCACGCCGGAAAATTTATCGGCAGACGAAAAACTCGTGATGCGTCAAAGTTTAGCGGGAATGCTTTGGTCGAAACAATTTTATCATTATGTCGTCAAAAATTGGCTCGAAGGCGATTCGGCATTTTCAAAACCGCCAAAGGAAAGATTGAGTGGAAGAAACGCCGAATGGACGCATCTTTATAACGATGATGTGATTTCGATGCCCGATAAATGGGAATATCCGTGGTATGCCGCGTGGGATTTGGCTTTTCATACGATTCCGCTGGCGTTGGTTGATTCGGAGTTTGCGAAACGCCAAATTATTTTGCTCTTGCGCGAATGGTATATGCACCCGAACGGGCAAATTCCGGCTTACGAATGGAAATTTTCCGACGTAAATCCGCCGGTTCACGCTTGGGCGGCTTTGCGAGTTTATAAAATTGAAGCCAAACGCACAGGAAATTTTGACCGCGCTTTTTTGGAAAAGGTTTTTCATAAATTATTGCTCAATTTTACTTGGTGGGTGAACCGTAAAGACTTTGAAGGCAACAATGTTTTTGAAGGTGGATTTCTCGGTTTGGACAATATCGGCGTTTTTGACCGAAGCGCAAATCTGCCGACGGGCGGACATCTTGAGCAATCGGACGGAACATCTTGGATGGCGATGTTTTGCTTGAATATGCTCGGAATTGCTTTGGAATTGGCGAAAGAAGACAAAGTTTATGAAGACGTAGCGAGCAAATTTTTTGAGCATTTCGTTTATATTTCCGACGCGATGAATAATCTCGGCGAAGAAAATACTGAACTTTGGAACGAGCGCGACGGATTTTATTATGACGTTCTTCATCTGCCGAACGAGCGAAATATTCCTCTGAAAATTCGTTCGATGGTCGGGCTGATTCCGCTTTTTGCAGTCGAAACTTTGGAAGAAGATTGGCTCGAAAAATTGCCTGATTTCAAGCGGCGAACCGAATGGTTTTTGCAAAATCGTCCTGATTTAACTGACGAAATCGCCTGTATGCAGGAACGCGGCACACAAAATCGGCATCTGCTCGCGCTCGTCAACAAAAATCGTTTGGAGAGAATTTTGCGTTATTTGCTTTCGGAAGCAGAGTTTTTGTCAGATTACGGAATCCGTGCGCTTTCGCGTCATCACAAAACAGATCCTTACGTTTTTGAACTCAACGGCGAAAAATTCTCCGTCAGTTATGAACCTGCCGAATCTTTAAGCGGAATGTTCGGCGGAAACTCGAATTGGCGCGGTCCGATTTGGTTTCCGATGAATTATTTGATCATCGAATCTCTGCAAAAATTCGATTATTATTATGGTGAAGATTTTAAAGTCGAATTTCCGACAGGTTCAGGTGTTTTTTTGACACTCTGGCAAATTTCACAGGAATTGGAAAAGCGTCTGTGCAATATTTTCTTAAAAGATGAGGACGGCGTTCGTGCGGTTTTTGGCAAACATGAAAAGTTTCAAACGGACGAAAATTTCCGCGACCACATTCTTTTTTATGAATATTTTCACGGCGACAACGGACGCGGCATCGGCGCAAGTCATCAGACAGGTTGGACAGGTTTAATCGGGAAAATTTTGCAACAATTAGGCGAGTATTCAGAAGATAAAAATACAGAAACAACAATTCGATTTCGCTTCGACCGTTCAGAGTTCAAACCTTAGTTTGCGAAAACCGCTTTCGCTTCGCTCACAGTTGCCGCAAACTAACAGTTTGAACTCCAAACTAAATCAAATCCGCAAAATCATCTTCCATTCGCTTGAAAACAAAAAGCGAAAATAATATCAGCACAAAAATCGAAACCGCCGAAACGCCGATGACTTGCCAATCAAACGGCGTTCCGAAAAGCGATGCGCGGAAACCTTCAAGAATGCCGACAAGCGGATTTATCGCAAAAATTAAACGCCATTTTTCGGATAAAATTGCGGACGGATAAAATACGGGCGAGATAATCATCCAAACCTGCAAAGCAAACGGCAGAGCGAATTTCACATCTCGAAAACGCACATTGAGCGCAGAAAAAAGCGTCCCGAAAGCCACAGTTTGTAAAATTGCCAAAATCAAAAACACGGGCGCGAACGCGATTTGCCACGAAACCGAAACACCATACCAAACCATCAAAATCATCAAAATCAAAAAGCTGAAAATCCCGTCCGACAAGCTCGCCAAAACCGCCGCCAACGGCACAATCAGACGCGGAAAATAAACTTTTGTAACCAAATTTGTGTTGCTCACAAAGCTGTTGGCAGCAAGCGTTATCGAAGTGTGAACGTAAAGCCAAATCATCAAACCGCTCAAAGCAAAAAGCGGATACGGAATGTTTTCGGTTTGAAAACGCGCAAAATTACTAAACAGAATCGTAAAAATCACGGTTGTCAAAACCGGTTGCAAAATCGCCCAAAGCACGCCGATTGCCGTTTGTTTATAGCGAATCTTGACATCGCGCCACGTCAAAAAATAGAGCAATTCCCGATAACCCCAAAGGTCTTTCAGGTTAAGACTCAGCCACGCTCCGCGAGGCTCAATTTTTGTGATTTGTGTTTCCATCTTTTGAAAGACGATGAGACGGAGCGACTGAGAGACGAAGAGAAATAATCCCTCAGTCGCTCCGTCTCACCGTCTCACCGTCTTAATCGCTTCGGCTTTCGTCCAGAATTATTTCGGGAAATTGCGCGTTAAATTCCTCACGCGGTTTCTCGTCAATTTCGCCGCGCAGAGGTTTTGAGCCGACATTTGACTTGAAGTTTCCGCTTTCTTCATACAACCGACGATATTGCGCCGTGTTGCGGATGATGCCTTGAACGTAGGCTTTTGTTTCCTTAAACGGAATATTTTCAACAAAATCATCAATTTCTGCCGGAAGCGTTGCACGCCATTGCGGAACTCTGCCCGGTCCGGCGTTGTAGGCAATTGCCACGAATTCCGTGCGCCCGAATTTGTCGTATTGGTCGCGGATGTAAGCCGTGCCAAGTTCAATATTAAGTTGCGGATTATAAAGCGTTTCAGCAAAAATCTGAGTTGTCGAAGCATTATATTTTTTCGCCACGCTTCGTGCCGTCGGGACAAGAAGTTGCATCATTCCGTAAGCGTTCGCAGGCGATTTCGCACGCGGATCGAAAATTGTTTCTTGACGAATAAATCCGGCGACTTCGTATTTGTCCAAGCGGCGTTGATTTGCCCAATATTTGATGTCGTTCCAATGCGTCAAAGGATAAAAAATGTCCCATTCGGCTTGTCCTAATTCTTCGGGAAACATCTGCGCGTAATCGGGATAACTTGGACGCAAAGCACTAAACGCGCCGACTTGATTGCCTTTCAGACGATAATGTTTTGCCAACGCGAGATTGATTTTCGGGCTGTTGTTCGCCGTTTTTTTCGCTTCTTCCAATTCGGTAATTGCCCAATCAAACAAGCCGACAATCGTTAATTCATCGCCTTTTTCGATGCGTTCGATTTCTTTCGCGCCGGAAGTTTCCGCCGCAACCATTACCATTTTCAGATGTTTTGCCGCTTTCGGCACAAGCGAATCTGAAGAAAATGTCGGTGTTGACTGGCAATTCCCTTGACTTCGCAACGCCGATAATCTTTGCAAACCCAAATAACCATACCAATTCGACGAATAACGATAAGTTACCGCATCATAAAGCGCACAGGCTTCGTTCATTTTTCCGGCGCGTTCTGAATCTCGCGCCGCCCAATATCCGGCTTTGCCGCGATTGGTCGAGTCTTTGTCAGTATAACGCGCCAGATGTTCAATCAGCATTTGCGACGATGTGGCAAAATTTTTGTTTTCGTGTTCCGTCCAAGCAAGTTCAAACTGCGCTCCGGCAACATTTATCGCGTTCGGATAGCTTGAAACCGCAGTTCGGAAAAAGTAATTTGCATCAGTCGTGTTTTTCGCATCACGCGCCACCGTTCCGACATCAATCAAGGTTCGCGGTGTCCAATTTCCGGCGGGAAATTTTTGCCGCATTTCGTCAATTGTTGTTCGCGCTTGCGCCCACAGACGATTTTTCGCGTAACCCATTGCGAGTTGATAAAATGCTTCTTCTTTTAATTTGTCGTTCGGCTGAATTGCATTAAAAGCATTTTGCGCGTCTGACATTTTTTTGACGTTGGCGAAAGTTATCAAACGGCGCAGATGCGTCTGCGCCGCTGCCGAACTTGCAAAACTCATCATCAATTCGTTGTAAGATTTTTCCGCTTCGACGTAATTTTTCAGATTATAAAATCTGTCCGCCCGCGCCGCAATTTCTTCGGCTGTTTGTGGATTCAAAGGAATGTTGAAAGTCGCCAATTTTATTTCCGCTTCTTTCGCTTCGTTCGTTCCCGCGCCGTAAAAATAAGTTTTTCGATAAAATTTAATCGCTTCGAGTTGATTGTTTTGGGCTTCAAAAGATTTTGCGGTCAAAAGAAATGCGTCCGCTTGATTTAAATCCTTCAAAAAATCGGGAATTTGCGCCGCTTGTCCGATCTGCAAAGCCGAATTTGCCCAGAGAATTTTCGATTCACGCGCCTTCAAAGAATTCGGATGCTCGCGCAAAAGCGCAGAAAAAACATTCATCGCTTCGGCGTGTTTTCCGGCAGATTGCAAACTCCGCCCACGAAACCACAGCGCGTAATCAGCAAGTTTCGTTTTTTGCTTAAATAAATCCGTGTTTAAAATATTCGCCGCGCCTTCAAAATCGCCCGCGTCGAAACGGATTTTTGCCCGCATAAGTTTGGCAAGTGCGCCCGTCCGGGTGTTTGCAAACCTGTTTTCGATTTGCTGGACAAATTGCTCCGAAGGCATTTTGCCGTCCTTAGTCATCTCGCGCAAAGATTGCAAAGCCTGTGCCTCATTCTGCGTCTGTGCCGAGCAACTCATTACAAAAAGACCGAATGCGAATATGAAAATTAAAGCGAAATTAAAGTGAAAATATTTGGTTTTTAGCATTGTGTTTCTAACTCCGAAAGATTTGATGCGAAAAATCGGGAGTGTTTTGGCTATGCCGAAGACGAAAATTTCTTTTCAAGACAAGCCTTTCGGGTATATGATAGCAAATAACTGATATTTTTTGCGGAGAATTTTTATGAAAAAGTTTTTTATCTCGCTCGTTTTCCTACTATTCTGTCCGACTTTTCTTTTCGCGCAAACGCCTACGCCATTGCCGAATGACGATGATGTCGTCAAAATTTCGACAAATTTGATTCAGATTGATGTAACCGTAACCGACAAAAAAGGTAATGTCGTCAAAGACTTAAAGCGTGAAGATTTCGAGATTTACGAAAACGGACAACGCCAAGACATCAGTAATTTTTCGTTTATTTCAAACCAACGCGCACAAGTTCAAAATCCGAACGAAAAAACAAACATTCCGAAACCGGTCGGCACACTTCGTGCCGAACAAATCCGCCGCACGATTGCGCTCGTTGTTGACGATTTATCTTTGTCGTTTGAAAGCGCGTATCGAGTTCGCCGCAGTTTAAGAAAATTTGTTGACGAACAAATGCAGGAAGGCGACCTCGTGGCAATCATTCGCACAGGCGCGGGCATCGGCGCACTTCAACAATTTA
>CALMEH010000769.1 GCA_937863115.1 uncultured Acidobacteriota bacterium | reverse complement strand
GAAATCGCCGCCAAACTCAAAAAAGGCGACGCGGTTGTTCTGCACATCTTAAATTTCGACCGCCGAACACGCACCGTTTCACAACGCATCGTGCAATTTACAGTTCAATAAAATGGGGTAAATAGAAAATAGCAAATCGTGAATAGAAATTCAAAACTATTCACGATTTGCTGTTTTCTACTCACATAGATTTTGCATTATACTCAAATTATTCTCGAACAATAATTTTTCCTGCAAATTCAGTAATTTTTAAAATGAACGCCGAACGGCTCAAACAAATTGAAGAAATCTATCACGCGGCATTGGAGAATGCGCCCGATGAGCGTGAATCTTTTCTCGATGAATCTTGCGGTGCGGACGCAGATTTGCGCCGCGAAATCGAATCTTTGCTTGCGGCTGAGAACAGTTTCAACAGTTTTATTGAACTTTCGCCCGCGGCTCTCGCCGCCGAAATGTTTGCCGAAAAGGAAAAACAAAATAATCTCAGCAACACAAAAATCGGGCGTTATAAAATCATCAAACTTTTGGGCGCGGGCGGAATGGGCGAAGTTTATTTGGCGGAAGATACCAAGCTCGACCGCAAAGTCGCCGTCAAGTTTTTGAATGAGGAATGGAGTCTTGATGCCAATAAGTTGAAGCGATTCGTGCAGGAAGCAAAGGCGGCATCTGCGCTTAATCATCCGAATATCATTACTGTTTATGAAATCGGCGAAGAAGCCGGCAAAAATTATATCGCCACGGAATTTATTGAAGGCGAAACTTTGCGCGAGCATTTTGCAAAGAAAGAATTAATGCCGCTCGGCGACATCTTAAAAATCGGCGAACAAATTGCCGAGGCTCTGGCGGCGGCACATCGGGCGGGAATTATTCATCGCGACATCAAACCGGAAAACATAATGATTCGAGAAGACGGTTATGTCAAAGTTTTAGATTTCGGGCTTGCTAAATTGCTTCCGCAGAGACGCGGAGAAGAAGAAAACACCTTAATCACAGACAATCCGAAATCCCAAATCCGAAATCCCAAATTGACAACGCCCGGAATGATTATGGGAACGGTTTCGTATATGTCGCCCGAACAAGCACGCGGGAAACAAACCGACGCGAGAACCGATTTGTGGAGTTTCGGCGTGTTGCTCTATGAAGCAATAACGCACAATTTACCTTTTTCCGGCGAAACGACGAGCGATTGCCTTGCCGCGGTTTTGACGAAAGAACCATTGCCGCTCACGCAGTTTGCGGTTAATTGTCCGGCGGAATTACAGCGAATTATCAGTAAAGCATTGACGAAAAATCTTGATGAGCGTTATCAAACTGCACAGGAGATGATGGAGAATCTCAAAAATTTGCGGCGCGAGACGGAAATCGGCAAGATTAATTATTTAAAAACGATTCGGCAAACCGCCACAACCAGCCCAACTAATGAAAACGAGCCGACGCAAATCTACGACGGGAAGCAAACGGAAGGAAACACCGCTTCGAAGACAGATGAAAAATATTTGGCATATAGCATCGAAGTTGAAAAAGTTAAAAACCGATACCGCAAGCAGACAATTGCGGCAATCGGACTTTTGCTGGTTGGAGTTTTAGCGTATTTCGGATATTTTTATCTGAAACCGAAGCGTTTGATCGAAGTTGCTTTTAATCGAACATCTTTCGAGAAAATTCCGATTAACGGCAGTGTCGAATTAATCAAAATTTCGCCTGATAAAAGATATGTCGGTTATGTTGAGCGAAAAGGCAACAATGAAACGCGGCTCGTTTTGCGGCAGATGGAAAACGGCGCGGAAAAAGAGGTTTTGCCGACGGGCATAGGATTTGTCCGCGACATCGAATTTTCGCCTGATGGAAATTATTTTTATTATTCCTATCAATCTTTGTTGGCGAGTTTGCGAGTGGACGTTTTTCGAGTTCCTTTGCTCGGTGGTGATCCTGAAAAAGTTGTCGAATACATCACTAGAATATTCTCTTTGTCGTCTGACGGAAACAAGATAGCTTTTGTCAGAACTCAAACCTCGCCGTTTGAATCAAAATTAATCGTCCACGATTTGCAAACAAAAGAAGAGCGCACGCTAATCAGCACTAAAAACAGGGAAATGCAAGCGGTTTCCTTTTCGCCTGACCAAACTAAAATCGCGGTTTTGGCTTCTGATGTTGATGTCAAGGCTTTGTATAAACTTAATTGGATTCCGGTGGAAGGCGGCGAACTCAGCAAAGTTTCGGAGACGGTTCTGAAAGAAAATGCGAGTTTAGACTGGCTGGGGGACGGCTCGGGTTTAGTGGTTGCCGGACAATTTCCCGACCAAAAATACGGACAACTTTACAAAATTTCTTTTCCGCAGGGCGAATTTACACCGTTGACGACCAGCACCAGCACATTTTCCCGCGTTTCTGTTTCCAAGGACGGTAATTTTTTAGTCGCCTTGCAGACCAACAAAACAAACGGCATTTGGGAACTCGACCTCGCCGACAAATCTGTCAGGCAAATAATTCCGACCACCAAAAATGAACTAAAAGTTGAAGATGCAACATCAGACAATCGCTTGCTGATTACCAGAACCGATGACAAAGGCAAAGACGGTTTGTTGCTTGTCAATGAAGATGGAACAAACGAAAAATTTCTGACACTTTATAACGGGGAAAATTCGGGACCGCTCCAACGGGCGGCGATTTCCAACGACGAGAAATATTGCTACTACGTTTCTGATAATGATGTCTGGCGGATAAATTTGGATGGAAGCGGAAAAGAAAATCTGACCAATTCTCCGTCAATTAAGAAAATGTTCGGCACAATCGCATCTGATTCAACTTATATTTTGTTCAATACTGTTGACCCATATACAATCCAAAAACTTGACATTGCAACGCGCCGGATAACGCCTGTTCTTGAGCGCGTTGACTATACTTTTGTGATGCTCGGTTACGCCAGAAATAAAGATCAAATAGTTTATGTTGCCATTGACGAAAAGGAAAAGAATCAAGTAACGGAGCATCTCCTTACTAATTTTGACGGACAAAAACTCGGCGAAGGGAAACCTTTCGTCAACATTAACCGCAGCAAAGGTTTTGTTTTCTCAAACGATGGCAACAAAGTTTATTTCACTCCATACAGCGGCAGCCCAACCGAAATAAACGATAGGGAAATGGGAGAGAAGGATTTGGTGAGCGGAAAAATCTCGAAAATCACCAACTTCAACATCGAGAAAATCTTAAGCTACACAACCTCCCGCGATGGCAAAAAACTTTATATCGTGCGCGGCAACACAACCGATGAAGTCGTATTAATTAAGAATTTACAATAAATCTTTGCATTCTTTTTGGATTATATTGCCGCGCATTTTTCAGACATCATAGAATTGAGAAGTCGGAAAATTCACGTTAAAGTATAATCTGATATTTTCGCAATTTAATAAAATAATTTACAAAAACTATGGCAAAAGCAGAGAAAGCAAAATCGAAAAAAGCAGATAAAAAATCTGATAAAAAAACAGCATCGAAAACGGCAACTTATTACAATTACATCGGCGGAGAATGGATTGAAACTTCCTCGGGCGAATAGGTTGACAACGTAAAT
>CALMEH010000768.1 GCA_937863115.1 uncultured Acidobacteriota bacterium | reverse complement strand
AGGGAAGTTGGTTGTCGTAAATTTCCTGCCGCCAGACATCGTATTTTTCAAGCTCGATCATAAACTCGTCGCTCGCCCGGGTGATGCCGGTCATCATTTCGTTGGTTTGCCGAATTTCTTTGCCGAATTCGGTCATCTGCTCGATTTTCAAGCCGTATTTGACGAATTTTTCTTGTATTTTTGCTTCAAGTTCGCGAAGCCCGCCTTCAACCGTCGTGATTCGTAAATTTATCGCCAACATCTGGTCAATCAACGATTGCACACCGTCTTGATTGGCGGGATTTGAAGTATCAATCGCTTTGATTTTCTCGGCGATTTTTTCGCGTTCCTCAAATAGTTTGGCTAAATCGAGCAAAATCATTTCGCGGTCATAAAGCATTCGCTCCAATTCGGAATCGAGTTTGGCGAGCCGTTCCAAATTGCGTAATTCCGCATCCGCCCGCCGCCCGATGGAATGGCGCAAGAAATCGTCTAAATCGCGTTTATTCTGATCCATATCGAAAATCCCGTTCCGCAAACGGCGCGAGATATTGACGACAGATTGAATCTGGCTGGTAATCGTGTTTTCTATCCGCCGTTTTAGCTCGTAAGTGCCGCGAATCAATTTTCCAAGCTGCGCGTAAGTCGTGATAAGTTGCTTATGCCGTGTGATTTGCTCGTCAACTTTGTCTAAAATTCCGCGCAAATTCGTCACGGATTCGACCATTTTTTGGTATTGTTTGACGGCATTTTCATACATCGTGATATATTGATTAACCGTTTCCATCCAGCGCGTCGCTTCTTCGATTTTTTTGGAAAGTTGAAGCGCGTATTGCGACGGATCGAAAACTGTCCATTGCGCCCGTGCGGGTTTGACTTCAAATCCGAGCAGTATCGAAAAAAGTAAAAGACTCATCAAAATCTGTTTCGGAAGACTCAAAAAATCCGATTTCATAAATTTCCTCCAATATTCAATTCCGCCAAATCTTCATCGAACAGATTTGTTAAACCGACTGCCGTTAAGCCCCGTGGATATTTATTCGCCAGCCAACTGACGATAAAAGCCAGCGGCAAATCGGGGCGCAAAGATTCGAGTAACCGACGGGCGTTAGCTTCGTTGGTGTCGTTCGTATTTGCCCAAAGCATCGCCGGTGATGCGTGAACTTCCGCCATTTCGATAATCTTGTCGTTGCCGCTGCCAACGACCATTACCCATTGCGTATAACTGCCATATTGATTGTTGATGGCACGGACAGCGGCGATTGTTTCTTTTGAAAGTTCACAATCGTCCGCCAGTCGTTCAAAACCGCCGATTTGTTTGCCAATGATTTTCACACCGGAGTTTTTCACGAGGTCAATGCCGGACACGTTCGGGCGTTCGGGCGTTCCGGTAAAATGCTCGTAGGCTTGCGAAAAGAGAATCGTTACGAGTCCTTCTTTTCTGCCCGTGACGGAGGCTTCCGCCATCAATTCTTGAATCGCCGGAAAATGTTTGTTGATTTCGCGCACTTCGTCACAGATAAAAAGTATCGGTGTTTTCTGTCCGGCATCCGTTTCTTCGCCGATTTCCTGCATAATTTGGGCGGAAATGCGAAAACCGACCGATTCGCGGATTTTTTCGTCGAGCGTGGCAATCGTCGAAAGCTCAAAGACATCGAACATCGAATTCGTGTCGTAATCGGGATGAGTCGGTGCATTGAGCCACGGGTCTTTGCGGTAAATATTCAGTTTGAGATAAAGTTCGTCCGCTCTTGTCTTTTGAGCTTCCGACCAATGATAGCTTTTCAGAACATCAAGAAAATGCCCCAAAGTCGGTTGAAATTTTGGTCTGCCGATTCCATTTCGAGCCGCCGCCATTTTATAAACTTCATCAATAATCGTGGCGGCAATCGCACTTGTTATAGCATCTGTTTTTGGCGTTTTGCTCAAGATCAGAATATCGGTCAAAACCATCGCCAACTGCCGTTTGGAAGGAGATTTGCCGGTTTCGATTCTGGGATAATTCCAAATGTTGATCGGTTTTGGCTCTTGTTCGTTAAATTCAATATGACGACCGTTAAAAAGCCGACAAATCGGTTTGAAGGAGTATCGGTAATCCATCACGCGCACCTTAACTTGTCCGCGATGAGCGCGAATGTCGGTAATCAGCATTGTGGCGAGAAAAGATTTTCCTTCTCCGCTCGCGGCGGTGACGATAATCGTCGGCGATTTGATAAGTGCGCGGTCGTAAAGGTCTAAACCGAACATCGTTGCGGAAGGAGTCGTGAAAATGCTGTGCGGACGCTTTGAGCCGCGCCAATTTGTTTCAGTCGGAACAAAAGCGATAACGGAATCCGCTGTTTCAACCAGTTCCTGCCCGGTTTTTCGGTGTGAAAATTCTCCCGCCAACATTCGCGGATAAATCGCCCGCTGACGCGCCGCATCTTCCCGAATCGCATCTGCGCCGGTCTTTTTCCGAATGGAAGCTATACATTCATCG
>CALMEH010000767.1 GCA_937863115.1 uncultured Acidobacteriota bacterium | reverse complement strand
GTCCGAGCGCATTGGTTACGCTTCTTCGTTGTTTCAAGGCTTGGTCAATGACAATATTTACTGTTCCGATTTCCGCGCCTGTTGTTGCTAAATCATATTGCGTTTCGACAACGGCGTTATCGGGCGAAGTTACAAACTTCAATCTGCCGAGTTCGTCAAAACTCGAAGTAGTCCAATAAACCGTTTCCGTCGGATTTCCGTTTGTGTCAACCCGAAAAGGATTCGATACTTGTTTGACTCGGCTTAATAAATCATACTGCGTTTCGCTGACAACATCGCCGTTTGAATCTTTGACTTGGGTTTTCTTCGTTCTGCCGAAACTGTCGTGAAAAGCCGTTGATTCATTCCAATTCGTTTCGTCAATCTGTTTGCGAACTTTGACCGTTAAATTTGTGTCGTCATAAACCGTTTCGCTTATCGGAATCACAAACGGCGCAACTCCTAAAACTCTTGTTGAACGAAGCAAAGAATCGTTATATTCGGTTTGAATTTCTTGGTTGAAATCGTCCTTGACCTTCAACGTCAATCCGGTTGTCAAATCGTAAGTCATTTCAACCTTTGAAGTTGCACTTGTTCCTGTTGTATTGTTCAAATCGGGCGCAGGCGTGATAACTTTTGTCGGATATGCAAACCCGTAAGCCGAACTATACTCGGTTTCGACAAATTTTGTCGTGTCGCCGCTCGCATCCCAAACCTTTCGCACATTGCCGTATTGGTCAAACTGCGTGTGCGTCTGAATCCAAGTGTTTGTATCTTTATTCCAAACTTTCGCCGTCGTCGGTTTAGCGCGTAAATCGGTGTTCGGGTCAATCCAAGTCGTTGCCAAATTGCCCGAAACGCTTCCGCTGTCATCAACTAAATAATTCGTTTCATCAAAAATAGTTTGCGTTTTCGCCAAAATATCAGACGGATTTGCCGGATTCAAAACTCTCGATTCCGCAGGAAGACGCGCATCTTATACTGACAAAATCATCATTCGCATTTTACGTTTTGCTCTTTGCTTAATAACTCAGATTTACCGTCAGAATTTACTCTATACTGAAGTAAGTCCAAAGTAAGATTATCGAAATTCTTGTTCCCTAAAAATTCACTACCGTATTCAATCACATAGTAGTTGAGTAAGCTGTCCTTGTCCAAAAAAATAAGTTTAGAGTCTTCTGACAAACTTAGAAACTTAATTGGGTATTGATCAAACTGAACAAACCAATTATTAAAACTGCTGGCTATCCCCGTAGCTCCTGCGATATTTGCTTGAAGTATCAGCAATTTTCTGTCTTTGTGGTGCAGTTCAAATGCCTTAAGCATCTCAATATGTATGTCTGTCTCAATCCATTCCTTAAGCTCAGGGGAAAGATTTTTTTTGTCAAAATTGAAAGTTTGCAATTTTACTATCTGATTGCCTTTAACCTTTTCCTTAGTGATTTTTTTCAAAAGATATTTCTCGCACAACTCGCCACCGCCCTTAATGTTCTTAATCTTTTGATTGTTTCCAATATCATCAGAAGTTTGGACATTTACAACATCATTAGTTGTTGAAATATCTTTATTGCCCACAGGCGTTGAATTTTGTTTAACTGAACGCGCCATTTCTCCTACGGAGCATCCGCTAAAAACAAAAAGTAATAGATTTATTAATATAAAGCGCATCTCTTTTACTCCTATTTACTTGTTCCATCCCAACGTGTTGCTCCGTTTGCTTCCATCCATTCTTCAGTTAATTTCATAAATGTAGTTTGTCCATAAGCCGCTGTTGATTGGTATTTAAATGTATAAGATTTTTTTCCAGATGGATAGTCGCCTAATTTCCACATATCATGTGTCCCATCCGTGAATTTAAATCCAACGCGATAAAAATCTCTGTGAGCGGTTGTTCCAGATATAGGCTTCCTAAAATCTGTGCCTTGCCAATAATAAGCTCCGTTCGATAAATCTTTCCCCGATGCTCCTGAAATCGCTATTCCTTGATAAACAGCGGCAATTTTTGCAAAGTCATTTTCTTTGTATATTCTTTCTCTTGCATCTGGTAAAGCCCCTTTAATTTGCTTAGTGTTATTAGCTTGGTCTAATATCGAATTTCCGTCAGCATCAGCTCGATTTCTTAAAACTCCATGAATAGCCGCTACTTCCCGCCATTGGGCATTTTTTGAGGATTCAGCATAAATAATCTCAGCTAAATTATTAAACTGTGCCGTAGTCATACGAAGATTCCATTTGGAATCTTCCATAACTTTCAATGAAGTATTGTAGTGTATCATCATACCGCTGTGAAACCATTCGTAGAACTTTCTAATTGTGTCAGTTGAGGAAACAATTACTTGGTCTTTTCCATCTTCTATATGAGTTCGTTCTCCCGTATTAAAATCAATAAAATCCGTCATTGTCCCCGTAGGATCAACAAATACCAACGGATTATTTGTTACATACAAATATAAATTCCAACTCTGAGGGTTTTCCTTATGTTGGTCTGCAAACGGCATATCAGGAATTGAAAATTTACCCAATACAACCACATACATCCTCGCCTGAGCAAAATCTAATTCGGTTTCTGCATCGCGTTCATAAGTTGCAAACTTCTCTCGAACTTTATCAATTCCGT
>CALMEH010000766.1 GCA_937863115.1 uncultured Acidobacteriota bacterium | reverse complement strand
ACGCGGCATCCGCAACGCATATATAACACTGACCGCAACAAACGGAACAACCCAAACTGTCAATACAAGTTCTTTCGGCTATTATTCCTTCGAGAGAATCGAAGTCGGAAACACTTACATCGTTTCAGTTAAATCAAAGCGTTTCCAATTCAAGCCGCAGGTAATTTTCTTAACCCAAGATTTTACGGAATTGAATTTTACCGCTTCCGAATAATTTAAAAGTCTCTCTCCAAAATTCCCGATGCAACGGCTCATCACGATTAGCGTCGGGAATTTCCTCCTCACTTTTGCAAAAATCAAGCCTGAGCGGGAAAGTTGATGTTAATAATTCCAAGAAGAAGCAAAATGCTGAAAATCGCCGTCAAAATAAACACGGCAAGCGCAACAAATCCTAGAATATTTGCCGCTTGTCCTATTTCACGCGGGTCTTTGTATAAATCACTCGGAATTTGCAGAAAGCCATAAACTGCACCGACAATCAAACCGCCGAGATGTGCGAAATTATCAATACTCGACATCAAAATAATTCCAAAACCTGCGATAATTGCGATATTGACGAGCAAGTCTTTCAAAAAACCTTCGGGCAAAAGTTTTCGACGCTTAAAACCATAAACCGTCATATAACCCAAAAGCCCGACGATTCCGCCCGATGCACCAACGGAAACACCTTCGGGGGAAAAAATAAAACTCAAAATGCCGCCGCCAATCGCCGCTAGAAGAAAGATAATTGCCAAATGCGTCCGATTTGAAAGCGTTTCAATCAATCTTCCAAACGAAAAAAGCGCATAAGAATTGAAAAACAGGTGCATAATTCCGCCGTGCAAAGCCGCGCCTGTCAAAATCCGCCAATACTGTCCTTCCGCAAAAAATGGTTTCACGAATCCGGCAATTATCGCTGAAATTTTCAAACCTTCGGCATTTTGACTGTCCGCAATCGCCTGACAAATAAAAACGGCGACCAGACAGACAATCAAAATAATCGAATAAACCGGCGCAACCACGCTTGTCCGCTGAAAATTTTCGGATTCTTCAACAAGATTTTCGCTTTCTTCTTTTTTATATTCTAAAGACATAAGAACAGCTACAGATTACAGATTTTCTCTTGAATCTGTAATCTGTAGCTCATAATTTCTACATAGCAAGCCCGCCATCCGGCTGAATAACTTGTCCTGTGATATAATGCGCCGAATCTGACAGCATAAAACAAGCAATTTCCGCGACTTCCTGCACATTTCCCAAGCGTTTTAGCGGAATCATTTCCAGAATTTTTGCACGGTGTTCCTCGTTCATTTCGCCCGCCATATCAGTTTCAATCAAACCCAAAGCCAACGCATTGACCGTAATTTTGCGGCTCGCAATTTCCTTTGCAAGTGCTTTTGTAAGTCCGATCATTCCGGCTTTCGATGCCGAATAATTTGTCTGTCCGAGCATTCCGACAACGCCCGAAATCGAAGAAATATTCAAGATCGAACCGCCGTTTTCGTTCTTCATCATCGGACGCAAAACCGACTTTGAAAAATTAAACGCGCCTTTCAAATTCGTGTCAATTACCGCGTCCCAATCGTCTTCCTTCATTCGCAAGATCAAAGTGTCGCGCGTAATTCCGGCATTATTTATCAAAAAATTCACGCCGCCGAATTCCGCCGTAACTTGCTTAACAAATTCCGCCGCCGCATCCGAATTCGCCACATCACACTGCGCCGCAAACGCCTTCACGCCCAAACTTTCGATTTCAGCCTTTAACTTCTCAGCTTCATCCGCGCTTTTTGAATAATTAAACGCCACATCACAACCACGCCGCGCCAACTCCAACACAATCGCCTTCCCAATCCCACGAGTTCCACCCGTTACAATCGCCGATTTTCCACTAAATTGTTTTTCGTTCATAATTTAATCTTCAAAATATTCTGTTCCACTTTTGTCAATATAGAAACTTTTCTTGTCAACTTCTACCAAAAATAAACCATTTCTGAAATAACTATTGCTAAATTCCATAAATGGAAACAAGAATCTTTGACCGTATCTTGGATATTTTAAGGGAATTCTTATTTTACCTAGACTATCTATAAAACCATAATTCTCTTCATAAGCAACTAAAGCCAATCCTTCATTAAATTTTCCAACTTCATCATAAATACAAGGGATTACAATTTTACCTTCTAAATCGGCAAAACCACTTTTCCCATCTTGGTTTATTGCCAAAAGGTTTTCACTGATAATGTCTGAATACTCAAAATTTACTTCAAGTATTTTTTCGCCTTTTCTGTTAATGAAAAATGACTTTTTATTTAATGTTACTTGAGCAAAACCATCATTAAAAGATGTGCCGCCATCAAAAATTGGCTTAATTACATAATTCCCTTTTTTATCAATAAAACCAAATTTATCTCCGTCTTCTACAATAGCAAGTCCTTCATTAAAAGAATCTGCGTAGCTAAAATCTTTCCCAAAAACCCTATCGCCATTTTTATCAATAAAAATATATTTGGAATCTTTAATAACTAATGCAACCCCTTCGCTAAAACTTTTCACATGGTCATAAATCAGAGAAACGATCTCGTCCCCTGTTGTATTAATAAATCCCCATCTTACTCTATAAACTTCAAAATCAATTTCTTCAAGCCATTCTAATTCTATTTCTTCAATTTCAGATAGATTATCCATTTCAGAGTTATCATTATCAGGATAATAATAAATAGTTCTATAAAGTTGTTTTAGATATGGAATGATGTCTTCACCTAAATCCTCAAGCATTTTGTTCGCAAACTCTTTGAAAGTTCGAAAGCCACTTTCGATCCAATGGCTTGCTGATTCTATTCCATTTTTAATTATTTGTTCGTCATTTGATACTTTGTCTAGAATGCTTTCGGTTTTTCCAACTTTGGCTAAATTCTCTTTGAAAGAGTCTGCAAAATCATATTTCGGATAGACAATTTCGTTACCGATTTTATCAATAAAACCGTATTTTCCGTTTAACTCAACTCGAGCCAAACTTTCTACAAAAACTTCTGCATTTTCATATTTAGGTTCAATAACAATGTTTTTACTTGCATCACAAAATCCCCATTTATCGCCTTTTCTATATGGAATTAACACTCTTGTTTGAGTTATTTCTTCTCTGGCTTGAAGTATTTCTGCCCTTTGTTGAATTCGACTTAAAAAGCCTACTGTATCATCAATATATTTTTCTAAATCGAAGCATATTGACGATAAACTTGGGCGTTTATCAGGATTTTTCGAGAGCAAATCTGAAACGATTTTTCTAATAACTGACGAAATTTCAAAAGGCAAACTTTCCGGCTCACTCATTATAATTGAGCCGACTAGAGCGGTTTGTTCTTTGCGTGGGAAAGGCAAATTTCCTGTCAGCATTCGGTAAAGAATTACGCCAACAGACCAAATATCTGTTTGAATATTTCGTTTTCCATCGAAACATTCGGGAGCCATATAAGCGAATGTTCCCGAAACTGTTTCGCTCAAACTATCGGCTGAAATAATTCTGGAAATTCCAAAATCGGTTAGACGCGGAGTTTTGCTATCGAGCAGAATGTTAGCAGGTTTTAAGTCGCGGTGAATTATTCCGCTTTCGTGAAGATGTTGCAAACCTTCTAAAATTCCGATGGTTATTTCAACGGCTTCTTCCGTTGAAAGTTTGCCTTTTTTGCGTAATAAATCTTCGAGCGAACCGTCAGGTGCGTATTCGCTGATAATGGCAATTTGTCCGTTGAAATTTCTTGCGCCGACAAGCGGCATTACGTTCGGATGTTTTCCGCAAAGCGTCCAAAGTCCGATTTCCTGCGTTATTGATTTCCAATCAACTTGGTCTTTGTGCGGAAGTTTTATCGCAAACCAATCCTCCTCAGTATCAGCCAACCAAACCTCACCAAAACCACCGCGTCCGAGTTTTTCGACAAGAGTGTATTCGCCAAATTGTTGTCCTTCGTGAAACATATGCACAAGTTTATTTCTGAAAAGTTTAGCAAAACTCGAAGGATTTTACGAATTATTTTTAACTGTTCAGCGCATATCTCTGAAGCGTGAAAAGTTGGTTGATTCCTTTTTCGGCTAAGGTCAGCATTTCGTTCATTTGTTCGCGGGTGAACGGTTCGCGTTCCGCCGTGCCTTGGATTTCGATGAATTTTCCGCTGCCGGTGCAGACGATGTTCATATCAACTTCGGCGGTTGAATCTTCCGTGTATGCAAGGGCTAAAATTGCCGTTCCTTCGATGATGCCGACGCTGACGGCGGCGACTTCGGAGAGAATCGGATTGCGTTTGATTTTTCCGGCAATCAGCAGGTTTTTGACTGCCAAAGCCATTGCGACACACGCGCCTGTGATAGACGCGCAACGAGTTCCGCCGTCGGCTTGGAGAACGTCGCAATCAACAATAATCTGGCGTTCGCCGAGCAGTTTTGTGTCAACGACGGCGCGAAGACTGCGCCCGATAAGTCTTTGAATTTCCTGCGTTCTGCCCGAAGGTCGCAGAGTTTCGCGGTTCGTGCGCGTATTCGTAGCGCGTGGAAGCATCGCATATTCCGCCGTAACCCAGCCGACACCTTTGTTTCGCAAAAACGGCGGAACGCGCTCTTCAACGGTCGCGTTGCAGAGAACTTTCGTGTTGCCGACTTCGATAAGTGCCGAACCTTCGGCGTAAGGCGAATAATTCGGCGTGATTTTTGTTTCGCGCAATTGGTCTAGTGCGCGTGTGTCAATTCTTGTATAACTCATTTTAAGTGGTGAATAGTGAATGGTGAATAGTAAATAGACTCGCCGAGTTTTTCAAACTCTTTCTCTATTTACTATTCACCATTCACTATTTTCTAATTTATCAATTCGATAGCTTCGAGTTTTGCGGGCTTTGCACCCAAAAATCTTTCGGCGACGCGAGCAAATCTGTCTGCCGCGTCGGTAACGTAAAAATGGTCGAGGTCATCGCAAAGTCTTCGCTCGCCTTCGATTATATTCGGATTTCCTAAGTCTTTTTCCTTGAGAAATTCGGCAACTTCTTCGGCGCAAGCCTCGCCCGAATCAATAAGTTTAACATCGTAGCCGACGGTTTGCTGAATCACGTCGCGCAAAATCGGGTAATGCGTGCAGCCTAAAACTAACGCTTCCGGCTCGAAATCAATAATTTTTGTCAGATATTTTTTCGCAATCAGAAAAGTTTCCGGTTCTTCCGTCCAATTTTCTTCCGCCAAAGGCACGAAAAGCGGACACGCCGTTTGAATTATCAGAGGTTTTTCCGAAGCCGCACGAATCGAAGCCGCGTAAGCATCACTTTGCACAGTCGCTTCCGTCGCAATTACAGCGATCCGCGGATTTTCATCGTCTTTGGTAATTTCGACTGCTTTTCTCGCGCCCGGACCGATTACGCCGACGACTTCGATACCGATTTTTTCACGAATTGCCGGAAGCGCAAGCGCAGAAGCCGTGTTACACGCCACGACCAACATTTTGATTCCGCGCGAAGCCAAAAACTGCGAATTTTCAATCGCATAACGCTCGACCGTCGCCAAAGATTTCGTCCCGTAAGGCACACGCGCCGTGTCGCCGAGATAAATAAACCGCTCATTTGGCAGACGTTTATGCAAAGCACGATAAACCGTCAAACCGCCCACGCCGCTGTCAAAAATACCGATTGGCAGATTGTTGATTTGCGATTGTTTGTCTGTTTTGTTCATTTCGAGAAAAGGAAAGAATAATTTTTGGTTCGGCGAAAGTCAAAAAGCAGCAAAATTTCGTGCTTCAAATTGATTCACAAATCATAAAGTTTTTACGGAACAAAAGCATTCGGCACAGGCGCATCGCCGATTTGTCCGAATTGCTGAATTAATGTTCCGGCAGTTGAACGATTTATAAACCAAGTTTGATTTTTCGGACGGAAAACTCCTGCGTCAAATCGTCCGTCGCCGTCGTAATCGCCGGAAACGGGAATGTCGCCGTTTGCGCCGAATGGAAACGCGAAGAACGAAAAATCTTCCGAACGCAAAATAAACCAATTTCCGTTTGCAGGACGGTAAAGCGCGATGTCCGATTTGCCGTCGCCCGTGAAATCGCCTTGTGTCGGTTTGTCGGTTGCAATACCGAATTGAGTGGCAAAAACGGTTGCATTTGAACTTCGGCGAATCCACCATTCCGCGCCGTTTGCGCCGTTTGGACGGAAAATTGCGATGTCGGCTTTGTTATCGCCGTCGTAATCTGAAACGACAGGTTTATCGCCCGATGCGCCGAAATTTATGATTTCCGTGCCGCCGCTCGATTTTTGGATGAACCAAGTTTGATTTGATTCACGAAAAACTGCGGCTTCAGCTTTGCCGTCGCCGTCGTAATCAGCCGGAACAGGCGTGTCGCCGTTTGCTCCGAACGGAAATGAATAAAATGATAAATCTTCCGAGCGCAAAATAAACCATTCGCCGCTCGAAGGTCGCCAAAAAGCTGTGTCAATTTTGCCGTCTCCCGTAAAATCTGCGGGAACGATTTTATCTGAAGTCGTGCCGAATTGGTAAGCGCGATTTTGTCCGTCGGACGAGCGCAAATGCCACCATTGACCGTTTGATGGACGAAAGATCGAAATGTCAGTTTTGTTGTCGCCGTCAAAATCAATAAAAGCCGCACGATTCGGCGCAGATTGCTCACCGAAAATTGTAAAACGAAATGCTTGCGAGACGGAAAATCCATTTTCCGCATCTGCGTCCGTAACATACCAACGCCCGAAAAATGTCTGTCCGATAAGTGCCGGATTATTCGGAATCGGTAAGCTGACCGAAGCAAAGCCGCCGCTTGAAATATCCACCCCGACACGCACAAATGAACCGTTTGAAGGAATTGATGCGCCAACGCCGGGATCGTTTGAATCAATAACAAGAACGGCTTGAGCATTTCCCAAACCTTTTGACACAGCAACCGTAAAACTCGGATTTCCCAAAATCGGTGGCTCGATTGCCATCACTTGCGGAACAATTGCACCTGTTCCGGCGCGTCCCGTTCCCGTAATTTGCGGAACGCGGCTTGATTCAGTAAAAAGACGCGGACGGTCAAATGGCGGAAGCTCGTCTTTAACGCGCAAATCGGTCATCGGACGTTTCAAAAACGCGACTAAATCGGCTCTTTGCTGAACCGAAAGACCTAACGGACGAACACGCGGATCTTTGTTTGCAGCCGTAAAATCGCCGCCGCGATTATAAAATTCAACGACTTCTTCAATCGTCGCAAATCGCCCGTTGTGCATATACGGCGCACGAAGTTCGAGATTTCGCAAACTCGGACTCTTAAATCTGCCGTTGTCGTTGGAGTTTCCGGTAACATTGCCGCGCCCTTTGTCTTCGATTTGCGGACGAACACCGATGTAGTGAAAATTTTGATTTGAAAGAACCGGACCGCTGTGGCAAAAAGTGCAGTCATTCTGTTCAAAAACAACGCGCCCGCGGTCTTCCTGTGCGGTCAAAGATTCGATATTCGCGCTATAACGGTCAATCGGCGCACGGTCGGAAATAATTGTTCGTTCGTGCGCGGCAATCGCCAGAGCAATGCGCGAAGGCGTGATTTCCGGCGTGCCGAAGGCTTCTTGAAAAAGTTCGTTATAATTTCGCCCATCAATCCATTCAATCAAAGACGGCGGAACATTTTCAGCCAAAGCCAGCGGTTTAACGCTCGAAAGTTGTTCGGAAATTTGCGTCCAATTTCTGTTCGAGTGCGCCATTTCCGCGTCGGAGAGCGGCGGAACAATCGCTTGGCTTTCGAGTGCGCCCCAATCGTTTAATAAAATTTGATTCGTCAACGGATCGCGGAAAACGGTCGAAGCGCGTCCATCCCAAAACCTGCCGTTAAAAGTTACGCCTGCGTTCAAATATGTCGGCGATTTGCGTGATGTAACCTGTTCGCCGAAACCGTAAATGCTTGACGGCGAATAAGTTCCATCGGCGTTATTGAGCGGAACGCCCGGCGAACCGAAAACATCGTCAGCCGTGTTGAAAACTCCATCAAAACCCGGATTTCTCGTGTTCGAGTTCGTGCGCGGATCTAAACCGCCGGCGGACGGACGATGACAAGTTCCGCAAGAAACCGTCCACGTCGAAGAAAGTTGTTCGTCCCAAAAAAGCGTCTTGCCCAAAGAAGATTTCGCCGCCGTTATCTGATTTCCGGCAACTGTCGGTGGCGGTCCGAGCGGCGCGAAAAATTGCGAATGAAAACTTCCCGTAACGCGAACGCCTTGGTCGCCGTTACTCAAATCGCCGATTGATACGCCGTTTTCCGCACGAACCCAATAAAAATAGGTTTGTCCCGTTTGCGCCGTCGTGTCGAAAAAATAATTTGCTTGGGTTGTGCCGACATCGGTTGCCGTTGAAGAATTATTACTCGTATTTCGGAAAATTCTGTAAAGCGTCGCACCGCGCACCGCGTTCCATATCACATTGACTTTATCAATATAATCGCCGTCCGAAGCCGAAATTCCGCTTGGCGCACCGAGATTTCCGCCCGCTGAAACGGTTGTAAAAAACTGCCGCCCGAAAAGAGCTGCCGCAACCAAAATAAATAATAAAGCAACCGATAGTTTTAATCGCCGCATTAGATTAGTAAATGGAGCGCGGACGGCTCGTCCGCGAGTCTTGCATTTTCTTTAATCGCGGACGAGCCGTCCGCGCTCCAATAAATTAAATTTTCCGAAAAATATTTGGTGGAGGCGGCGGCTATTTAACACTCACCGCAAACCATTGAAAACGTAGTAGTTATAAGATGCGAATTTTTAGTTTTACCACTTTTTTACCACTTGGCTCTAAAATTGGAACAAATTTTTGATTTCTGACTTAAATTTCGGTAAATCTAAATTACCGTTTATAATCTCATTAAATACGTTTTCCAATTCGGTATTATAATCTATTTTCTCTCTTTTCCTAACCGCTTCGCGCATTCTTTCGGTTGATGTATGAACATACGTTCCTGTTTGGCTTATGTTGGAATGTCCGAGAAGTTCCCGCGCCGTTTCGATGTCGGTGGCGCGTAAAATTTCCGTTCCGAAATTATGCCTTAAATCGTGAGCCACAAATCCGCCGTCGGCATAGCGTCCGTAAGGAATTTTTAATTCTTCGCAAATCTGTTTCATTGTGCGGTAATTGCTTTCGATTGGTTCGCCGTCGGGCGTGAAAACATATTCACAGCCATTTTGTAATTTGCGGCGTTCTTCGATTATTTCAATGGCGCGTTTGCCGAGCGGAAACAATTTTGTAACCGTGTCGGTTTTCCATCTTTTAACATTTAACAAGGCTTGCTGTTCTTCATCGTATTGCGCGAATTTAAGTCTTGCGATTTCCTTGCGTCTTAATCCTGTCCAATAGCCGAATTCTATTTGATGGGCTAAACGAACACGGTGAAAATAATGAGCAAAGGTTTGTTTGCCTGTCGGTTGTTCGGTCAGTTTGGCGATAATCGCGCTTAATTCTTTGTCTGTAACTAATCTTTCGCGCTTGCTTTTCTTTTTGAAGCCTTTCGGCAGTTCGGGCAGTTCCGGCATCTGCCATTTTTCAAGCGCATCATAATAAATCGGGGCTTGTTTTAAGGCTGATGAAAGTGCGTAAAGTTCCTTGTAAATCGTAGCTAGTTTAACAGGTTGTTTTGTTTGTTTGCCGACTTGTGCGCTTCGGTGTTTGATATAGATTTGAAAATGCGTTTTTTTAATTTCGTCAACTTTTGTTTCGGGCGGCAAAAGTTCGGTAAAGATATTAAAAACCCGCTCGGCTAATGTGCGCTGATGATGTTTCGGGATCGTCGGTTTAACTTCATCGAGCAATTCGGAAACGGTCGGAATATAAGACGGCACTACTTTATTGAGATTATATTTCTTGTTATCCTTCTCGATTTTTTCTTGGTTACGGATTTCGGCAAGCAAATCATCCAACTCCGTTCTTGTTTCGGCGGTCGGAACAAATTGTTTGCCGTTTAGTCTGAAACGAGCGTGCCAAAAATTACGTTTTTTCTGTTTATTGTATTGCTTCCAGATTTTCATTTCATTTTCTCCGAATTTTTATAAATGGTTTCCTAATTCTTACTAAAATCTTGATTTTTCCAAATGTCGCGCAAATCTTGTTTTGATTCCGCTTTTACCTTTGTCTTTTCCAATCGTTTGCGGTTGCCCAAAGTATCAATGCACTTTTTTTGACCGCACGTTTCTGAGTTCTTTTTCTTTGCCCAAAAAAGGAAGTTACAAATGGGACAAATGCGAATACGGTCAAATTTTATCTTTTCCTTTTTTACAATCTCACCAAGTCCGCTTACGGATAGGTCGAGAAAGCCCTTCTCATTAACAAAAAGATGAGATTTTAGATTTGCCAAACTCTCGTTTAATAGGGCGTTTGCTCGCATTGCTAATTCAAATTCGGCTTTTGTTGGACTATTCTCAATTAGAGATTTTAGGTCTTCATCACTTATTCGGCGGATTATTTCTTGCCAGTCTGCTTCGGATTCATCATTACCAAAATCTAATACATTGAAGTGTTCTATTTTTTCATCTATTGAAGCCTTCAATTTTAGGAAATTATCTAATTTTGCGAATGCCCGTTTATTTTTCTGAGTTTCTGCTGAATTGACTGATGTAATCAAGAACAAAAGAGCCTTTTTATCGAGGTTGCATTCTACTAACTCCTTTCGCCAAAATATCCAAAAATCTCCGTATTTGCTTGTTAATATCTTTCGCAACCTAAAATCCAACTGATTAGCATATTTGATAAAAACTGTTTCTACTTCTCCAAGTTTGGGGTCTTTTTCCTCTAGCTCGGATAGCTTTTTTAAGAAAGAATCCAAATCGGGCGGCAGTAAATTGATAAAGTTTAGTAACTTTTCCAAGCCCGGCGGACAGTCTGATATTTTTTTATACTTTCTCATAATTACAATTTAATTTGCCCCGCACTTATCTGAAACATTGTTTTGAGTATTTACTTGTATGACCTATTATTATTGAGTAATATTATATTAGAAACATTAGCACAGGCATCTGCCGAGCGCAAAAGTAAATTGTAAAAAAATGGTTAATTTTAACTCTGACGTAATCAACCCGCAGAAATTGGCTTATTCAGTTGATGAAATCTCTAAACAAACTTCACTTTCAAAAGCCTTTCTACGACTTGAAATCAAACGCGGGAAATTAAAGGTTAAACGATTCGGGCGGCGCATTATCGTCTGCCAAGCTAATTTGCGCGAGTATTTGGAAAACGGAAGTAAAGGAAATCTTGAGTAAAACAATTGAAACAACAATTTTGGAAAGATTGGACACGCTGACGAAAGCTGTGGAGTCCTTGCGTTCTGATTTTACGATTTCTCAAATCACGTTTTTTGAGAATCTTCCGCCGACGGCAGTAGTCGGCGCAGATTATGTCGCGTATCGTTTCGGATGCAGTCAATCGGCGGTTTTGGGCGGGAGAATTGAAACCCACAGAATCCCGCCTGTCAGAAACAAAACGAT
>CALMEH010000765.1 GCA_937863115.1 uncultured Acidobacteriota bacterium | reverse complement strand
CGATAAGCGGCACTTCCGCGTAGATTTTCCAATGCGTAACGCCTTTCAAATCAGTATGAATGCTTTCAATACCGGGCATCAGCTCGATAAAATTTCGTATATCCGAAAAAAAATCCCGCGCCGCCTCGATATTAGTCTTAATTTCAGCCGTATCATTGTAAACCGCACGAATTGTGAACATAAATTTGTAAAACGGATTTTCCCCTCTGTTCGTTGTTAAGATAATTTTCTACGTTTAGACGCAAAAAAACAAATGCCGAATCAGTTTGGGCAACAAAGAAACGCAATCGGAGTGGAAAGAAACACGATCGGAGTGCGAAGCAACACGATTGGTATTCAAGGAAACGCAATCGGAGTGGAAAGAAACGCAATCGGCATACGAGGAAACGCAATCGGTATGCAAAGAAACAGAATCGGAGTTCATTCCAAAGCAATCAGTGTTCAGAAAAACACGATCAACTTACGTTCCAACGCAATCGGGTTGCGTTCCAACAATCGGAGCGAATAATTGGAGCGCAGGCATCTTGCCTGCCCCGCGCCTTCGAATGTAACGAGAAAGGGCGCGTAAACGCCGCACATTAAATCAGCTCGATTCGTTGTGCGGCGTTTCGCACCCTTTCTCGCAAAGCCTCGAAGGCGCGGGCGAGCAAGATGCTCGCGCTCCAATTATTCGCTCTAATTTAGTGCATTTCGAAAATATGCGCTTGAAAATTTCCAATCTGAAGATTTTTCACAAAGTTTAGCTTTGACGGGATTTAATTCGATATAGCTGATTGTTTTTTCAAAATGTTCATAATTGCGAATATAGCGGTCAAAATAATCTTCCTGCCAAAATTTGCCCGTGCGGTTTAACAATCGGTTGATTTTGAGCGCAGTGTAAGATTTTATCGAGTGCATAATGTCTTCGAGCGCAATATTTTCTGACGGGCGAAGCAAAAGGTGAACGTGATTGGGCATAATTACCCACGAAACGAGTTTGTAGCGTTCTTTATCAAAATGAAGCAGAGCATTTTGGACGAGTTCGGCAATTTCCTTGCGCCGTAGATAACATGCCCCGATACCTTGGTCAACGTATTTTTCGATGCGCCAAAATAAAATCTTTTTGGCTTCCTCTTTTACTTCGTGTTTTAATTCCAATTTCCAACAATCAATTACCTTTTGCGGCACAGCATCGCCTAAATGAAGAGTAATAAACTGTAAATTCTCGCCACCGTCAAAATGCGGCAAATATCCTCGTGAATGCCAACCTCTCGGCTTTCTAGTTTCCATAATAATTTAATTGGAGGGCAATAATTGGAGCGCGGGCATCTTGCCCGCCCGTTCGCGCAAAGCGTCGAACGGCAAACTTTGCACCGAAATCAAGTTGATTTAATGTGCGACGGTTCGCGCCCTTTCTCGCAAAGCCTCGAAGGCGCGGGCGAGCAAGATGCTCGCGCTCCAATTAAAAATTATGGTCTTTGAATCTTAAAAGCATTGACGGTTTGAAATTCGGGACTGTTAAAACCGTAAGCCGCGCCGACGGCTTTTTTGATGCGTTTGGCACGGTTGAGAATTGAATCGGTATTGTTAAAAAAGACTTTATCGCGCTCGACACGCGCTGTCGAAAGTTGGACGACGGCGACGATTGAAGCCTGATGTTTGGCTTGCACCGAATCGGCAAAGGCGCGAAGCTCGTTAATTTTGAAACCTGTATTGTTCACGCTTGCATACTCGGGTTGAGCTTCGAGAAAATCAATAAGTTCGTTAAAGTGTGAGATTTTCGCCGCGTTCGATTGTTGCGAAGCCGAAATCGAAGCCTCCGATTCGTCAATGTCGGGCGTTGCCGGATCATCAACCACCGCCGGCGTGGCGCGTCTGCCCTGCAATTTTCGCACATAAAACCGCGCATCTTTAATCTGTTCGTCGCTTGCGCCTTGAACCTGCAAAAGCGCAACGGCTTGCGCCGCCATCGAAGAAAGTTTGTCGGCATCGGTCGTGCGGTCGAGCGTTACGGTGCGCCAATCGCCTTTTTTATTACCGACTTCGGTGTGCAAACCTGTTGCCGCAGTCCGCAAAATCGTCAATTCCGCCGGAATCAAATCCGCCGGCAAACTCAATTTCGCCGCATCCAAAGTATCAATGTATGCCGTCATAAATCCGAGTTGTTCGAGTATTGTTGAATAAGTATTATCAGCCATTTTATTATTTATCTCCTTGGTAATGTGAAAAACAAAATCGCAACATTTGCCAAACGACAAACGCCGAAAAATAATGGTTTAGGGGATGATAAAATTTAGGAAGTTAAATAAGTTTTACGCCGATTGAATATAAAAGTCAAGAGAAACGGAAATTTATTTTGCAAACGAGTGGTATCTTTTAACACAGACTTTCACCAAACTCTATTCTTTGTCTATAATCAAAACGGAACAAAAAACAATGAAAATAACATTTTCCAATCTCGGTTCAATCAAAAAAACAACCCTCGATCTGCGCCCGTTGACTGTAATAATCGGTCCGAATAATACGAATAAAACTTATATTGCTTATTCGATTTATGGGTTGTGGGACAGTCTTAGAAAAGAAACAACTAAATCAGTCTACACTCTTGGGCTTGAACATACGTCTGGCACAAATTTTTCAATAAATGTTGAAAATCTCTTTGACTACATGATTGAGGATACAGAGCAAATTGTTAAAATTTTTAACGAAGAATTGAAAACATTTTTTCAAGACTCAAGCAAAAAACTGTTCACGAATGTTGGATTTGAAATGCAATTAGCAAAAAACGAGTTGCAAAATGCTCTCAAAAAAATGATCTCAGCCGAAGAAAATCCTTTTGCAAGAGGCTATAAGTTTTCATCCCATAATGGAGCATTATTTATGGACGTTAGAAACAGTCTCCGCGATAAAAATATTATTTCGCTTGATGATGAATTTACTGCTGCTCATAGAACTATTTGGGGATTAAAATTTTTATTGTTTTCACGACCATTTTTACTTCCTGCCGAACGAAATGCTTTTATTATTACTTATAAAATTCTAGCTCATAATCGCCTAAAACATTTAAGGTTGATACAAAGGGAAAGAATTAGCCCACGTTCTGAAAGAGAGTTAGAATTATTAAGAGAACAAGGTGTTATTAATTATCCACAACCGATTGAAGATTTTTTAGACTTTCTAACAGATGTTGAGTTTGAAAAGAACATAAATAATGATTCAGTAGAAAGAAGGAAATTTTGTCAAATTGCAGATGAAATTGAAGCAAGTATTCAAGGAAAAAATAAAACTGGTTTCAAACCAACCAAACTCGGCGGAAAAGAACTGAAAGTTAATGTCAAAAAAGGGTTAGATATTGATTTATATAATGCTTCATCATCAATCAAACAATTAGCACCATTGTTGCTTTATTTACGTTATCGCGCAAAGGAAAATGATTTGCTGATTATTGATGAACCCGAAATGAATTTACATCCCGAATCACAGGCGAAATTTCTTGAAGTTTTGGGAATGTTGGTTAATGCGGGCGTGAATGTTTTATTGACAACGCACAGTCCTTATTTTATGTCGCATTTGAATAATTTGGTGAGCGGCAAAACTGATGATGAAAAGACTTTGAAGGAACAAGCAAAATCGCTTTATTTGAAAGACGAACGCGCTTTTCTGAAAATGGATGATGTTAGCGCATACGAGATGAAAAATAATAAACTCGTTTCGCTCAAAGATAAAGATTACGGCATTCGTTGGGACACTCTGAGCGATGTTTCGGCAGACATTCAGCAGAAGTTTTTTGAAATTTACGAAAAAGGCGAACAACCCACAGATGGCGAAGAAGAGTAAAAAACCTTTAGATATTCTCAGAGAGAAAAAAGATAAATTGGATTGGCATAAATTCAACTTTCTTGAAAATCTGCTTGTCTTTTGCACAATGAAAAAACGAAATGCGCCGCGAGAAAGCAAAAGCGGCGTTCAATTTCATATAAATCCGAAGCCCGAAAAAGAATGTTTTTGCCTAATGTTTCATATTGACCGTGAGAAAGACCCTTTAATAATCGGTCAAGGCATAAAAAGACCTGATTATGCAGTATTGTTTGTTGAAAACAATACTTGGATTTGCACGATTATCGAGATGAAAGGCGCGACCGCAAAAGGATTTAAACACGGAATTGAGCAAATTAAAGTTTTAAGAAACAGATTAAGAGAAGAGTTAAAAGTTAGTGCTTCAAAAGTCAATATAAAATATCAAGCAATAATGATGATACCTTTCGGCTCACAGATTCCCAGAAATCTAATAATCGCTGAAGAAAAACAAGGTCTTGTGATTTTGCCTTTACAATATGATCACAAGGCGGAGTTGTTTAGTTACATTTCCAAAATGAATAAATTATCTGAAAAATATATTCACGAAGAAATCAGATATTCGAAAGAAAACTCGACAATTGAAAATATTTTGATGAATTATGTTTTGCAAGAACGAATAACCGATAATTTTTCAAAATCCAATAAAAACAAAACCACAAACGGCGATGGTATTTACATAAATTACGCCTTTCCTGACTGCGAAGATTACGCGGCTTTGGTGATTGATAATAACGGTTTGAAAATTGCCGTAAAAGAACTTGAGAATGAGTTTCAAAAGAAAATTCAAACCGATTTGGAAAGCATCGGATTAGAAACGCCGAGACATTTTGAGATTGAAACAATTGAAAGCTAAAAACTATAAAATTCCGTGTAATAAATATTTAGTTCGATATATTCAAAATTTTATTTCTAATAGATAAGGTATATGAAAATTTGTCCGCTTTGTCAGAAAACGTTTGAAGATTTGAGAGTTGCGGTTTGTTCGAATGACGGGCAGATGTTGGTTATGCAAGCGAATGCTTACGCGCCGACGGCAATGGTTGATGCGCCGTTTTCGGCTAGTTTGGCGATGACTTTTTTTGCACAGCATTTTGTCGAACAAATGACCGACGGGCGCGGTTTACAGCCGCCGTGCCAATCGGCGAAAGTCAACATGACGCATTTTTATTACGAACTGCCGATCATTGCGTTTTGGTATCTGCTTGAAAAAAACTTTATTCGTTTTCAGCCGCGAACCAAAACAGGTTTTCTTTCCGGCGATTACCCGACGCTGATGATCGAAGTCAACTACGCGCAACAGGGAAGTTTCCCCGGTTTGGAACACGATTTTTGGGAGATCATCAAAAACTCGCCTCCGGAGATAACCGTCGAAGATGTAGTCGCGCAATTTTTCGGAAGCAAATCTAACGAACCCGAAGACAAACTGAACCGCAGATTGATCGAATGGATGACGCATCTCGGTTACGGGCGACCGGACGATACGAAACCTTTTTTCCGCTTTAGTGATGATGGCGACCGACGGATTTTCGAGTTTTTCCCCGATTGCGGACGCATCGCGGCGAAAGAACAAGCGGCACAGGCGATTCACCGCAGTTGGACAAAATTTCTCGCCGAACAGCCGCAAGTTTATCACTACTTATTTGAAGACGTAGTGCGCGGCGCGAATGACAGAGCTAATCATAACAGTAAGATAGTAAGGACTTGCTACAGATATGCAAGAGATCATTACCGCGCTCGATTCTATCGTTGAATGCAAGTTTAGCCGGAGCGCGAGCATCTTGCTCGCACGTTCGCACGAAGTGTCGAACGGTAAACTTTGCATCGAAATCAAGTTGATTTGATGTGAGGCGTGAACGCGCCATTTCTCGTTTTACTCGAAGGCGCGGCGAGCAAGATGCTCGCGCTCCAATTAGAATGTGCCGTTGAATATTATCGAGTTAAAAAATTGCCGTGTCGTCGAGCGGAAGATGCCTCGGAAGAACGGTTCTTCGGCGAATAGGATCGTGTGTCCTGCGCCTGTTGGTTCGTCGATGACGTAAGCAGTTCCTTTCAATAATCTTTCAGTGTTGGTTTCCCAGACGAAGCCGGAAATTGTTAAAGGCTTTTTCGGTTTTTGGTCGAAGATTAGCGCATTTGAACCTTCTTTTGAGATGCGGAAAAAGAAGCCGGAAGCTAATAAAACAGGCAATTCGTCGGTGTTCACGCCGTAGTTCAAATAAACCGTTCGATCAACTGTCGCACGCATAATCGCGCCGGGAACGCCTTCGGGAACTTTGCCGAAATTTGATGACGGCGACACGATCGGCGGCAGAGTTTCGGCTTGCCAATCTTGTTTGTCGGTGAGCGGTTGAACGAGGGTTTCGTTCGATGGTGATTTGGTAACTTTCGGTGTCGGCGAAGGCGAAGGCACGGTTTCGGTTTCCTCGCGTTTGTCTTCGTCCTCGGTCGGTTTGTCACGTTCTTCGTCGGCTGCGCTGCCGACGAGTTTTGAAGATGTTAGCCCGACATCTTTTAAGGTTGCAAAAACCGATGCGCCGCGCACGGTAATTAAAGTTCCGCCGCCCGCAATCCAAGTTTTTAGCGTTGCAATTCCGCCCGCGCCCAAATCATTAGAATATCTTCCGGCTGAACCGTTTGGCATAATCAAAATGTTGTAATTTTTGAGTGCGCCGTTGCGGATTGATGAAATTGTCATTGCCGTCGAATCAATTCCGTAACGATTTAGCGTCCACCAAATCGAGCCGAAAGATGTTTGGTCAACGCCTTCGTCCGCCAAAATTGCAATGCGCGGCATTTGCAGAGAAACGACGTTTTCGCTGCCGACGTGCGTGTCGCCTTCTTCGGTGTAGCCCGAATTTACGGCTGATACATTTACGCCAAGTTCATTCGATAAACGCTGAACGGCTTCGTGAATCGAATTGTCATTCCGCGAAATTCGGACGACAAATGTTCCGCGAGGATAATTTTTGCCGCCCGCGTTCATCGGTTTTGTCGCCACGGCAACCCGAAAACCTTCTTTCAACAAACGAATCGCCATCACGCCCGCGCCGTCCGATTCGTATGGAATGATGTAAGCGATTGCCGCACGTCCCGAAACTGTGCCGCGTGTTTGATTGGCGATAAATTCATTTGTGATGACCGCAGAATTGACGTTTCCGGCATCTTCCGTCCAAAAAGCGTCAATGCCGAAAGCGAGCGGCAGAGACCAAGCCGTGATGTCGTAAAATCCGTAATCTTCTTTCGGTTGGCTTGCGCCGCGCATTTCATTGCGTTTGAATTTTGCTAAGTTTTCCTTAACAAATGCGGAATCTTGCGGCGTATCTTGTTCGAGCAAGGCTTTGATAAGTCGTTTTTGCGGTTGATTAAGGTCTATAAAAAATGTTCCGGCGGGAAATGTTCTTGAAATTCTCGGCGCATTTTTCTCCATATACGAATGCGCGGTCGTTGTTGAAAATGTTTGATTGGCGACTTTGATTTCAATCTTTGCGCGTTGCAGAATTTCGAGCATTTCCGCTGTTTTCGCTCTGTCTTTATCGGGCGAAATTATAATTCGTTGAAGTTTGTCGTTGCGAGATTCAATCGCGGAACGGCGGAAATCGTAAAAATCTTGAATGCGCGAAGTTTTATTATCGGCAAGCGTTTCGAGCGTCGTCATCGAAGCGACATAATGCTTCGCAATCGCCGAACGAAGCGTTACAATCGTGCCGTCGTCGCGTGTCCAATTTAAGCCTTTGAAACCGCCGCCATCGGTTTCGTAAGTCATCCCGATTGCGCCGTTCAGAGACGGATAAGAATCCCAATAACCCGGATAAAACAAATCGAAAATGTCGCGGACGTAATAATCCCATTTGTTATCGTCAAAGGCTTTAGCATTTGCTCTGCCGAAAATGTCCATCCATTTATTTGTAACGGGTTGCGGTAAATTCGGATTTATCGGAAGCGCGGCGGGCGGGAAAAAATATTGCGAAGGTTGCCCGTGATGGTCAACAAAAACTTGCGGATTCCATTCAAAAAAGGCGCGTTGCATATTTTGCGTTTCGCGTTGTGTGGCGGCAATATTATCGCGGTTCAAATCGAATCTGTAATGATTAAATCTGCCCCAAATTGACCAAGGTTCGCGGTGTTCTATGGCGGCGCGGTCGGGATTTCCCGTTGCCACGGAATTATACCAAGTTACAAAACGCTCGTGTCCGTCGGGATTTTCGCCGGTCAAAATCAGCGTTATGGTATTTTTGAGAACATTCAAAGTCTTTGGTTCATTTGATGCGGAAAGTTGATAAATAACCTGCATCATTGCTTCAAACGAAGCCGATTCATTGCCGTGAATCGTGTAAGCCATCCACGCGATCGCGGGATTATTTTGGGCGATTTGTGTTGCTTCCGCAACGGAAGTCGTGTTTGGATTAAACAATTTCGCGTTGTCTGATTTGATGCGGTCAAGATTGTTTATGTTTTCCGGCGAAGAAATCGCTACGAGATGCTGCATTCGATATTCGTTCGTTAAACCGATGTCGAAAACGCGCACACGGTCGGGCGCGGCTTTTTGAATTTCTTCCAAGTATTTTTCCATCTGCGCGTAAGTCGTGTGAAAATCGCCGACATCAAAACGCAAAACCTTCTGCGGCGTGGGAACTTCCGCACGATACGCGCCGCGTGTGTAAAAATCGAAGCGTTCTACTTGTTGGGCAAAAACCGTTTGAATAAAAATCGCGCAAAAAATGACGGCGAACAGAATATTTTTGAATTTCATCTATGTTAGTATCGGAAATGAATTTTATTGCTGACGTTAATGTTAAAGACTTAAACGCAAAAAGACAATGGAAAGTTTATCGAACAAAAAAATCTGCCCAAATTGCGGCGCGACGAAGATGAAAGATTGGGATGATTTGGATTTTGAAGAAAAAATCATCGCCGAACGATTACCTGCAAGCGCGGAATTCACGCGAAAGGAAAGAAAACGCCATCGTTTTTGTGTGAAATGTTGGTTTGAAGAAACCCAACAGAAAAATCGTTTAACATAGTTTTACTTTCCGCTGACAGCATCCATTTTTTGTGTGATTTCACGCGCCAGATTTGCGGAAAGATTGCCCCAAGAAGTTGTTTCACCGGCAGTAATAACGATTCCGTTGCGACGGTCGTAAATGCGGAAAACGTAGCGGTGCGTAATCCACGAAAACGGTATTCGCCCAATTTCGATATAAAGGTCGGCAGATTCTTTATATCGAATGATGTTGAGATTATATTTCTGCCATTCCTTGCGCTTCAATAGTGCTTTTTCGAGCGATTGACGCGCCGGATTGATCGAGGATTTTTCAATCGCAATCGTCTTTGCCGACAAAAGCGATTGTTTCGGGGAAGCGGCATTTTCTTCCAGCGGCACATTCTCGGAAAAACTTTGCGCGTTGTTTGTAACGGCGTTGAGAGTTTCGGATTTTTGTGCTTTTTCCAACATCAAAGCGATGATTTCGTTATCAATTCCGGCTTTTTTCAGTTCAATCAGAGCATTTGCCGAAACATCGAAATTGTTCGGAGTGTCGGCAATTTTTTTTAAAATAATCTGCTTTTCGAGTCCGATTTTCGACATCTCGACAATCTGTGCGTTCGTTAAAATCTCGTTTTGTGCGAAAACCGAAATCGTAAAAAACAAAATTGTGATAATCAAAACTGTAAATTTAATTTTCATATTTTATTCCGACGAAATATTATGGAAACAATTTTAATTGATTAAATAGAAGAAAAATTGGGGATTGTTACAATTTTTGAAGCATCATAATAAGACATTTTCAAAAGCCGTGCGAATATTGAGCCGATGAAGCGTGAGATTTTCGAGTAGTTCGCTTGTTGAAGCAAGGTTCATTCTATTGGAAATTATCCGCAGAGAATTTTGATTTGCCAGCGGCAAACGAGTTGAACGCCCAATGACGAGGCGCAAATTGTGGTCGAGTTTGGCAAGAAATTCGTAACCTTCCGCGAAATTTTGAAAATCTATTTTGTTCAACGAACCGTTTTCAAAAAGTTTCTGCAAAACAAACTGCGTTGAGCGATTTTCTTCGTGGTCGGGCAAATTATCTCTAAGTTGGAGAAAACGCACGGCGAAATAAATATCGAGCATTCCGCCTTCACCGAATTTAATGTCAATTTCGTTTTTGCGCTTTGATTTTTCGGCTTTTAATCTTTCGCGGATGCGTCGTGTTTCGACTTTAAGATTTGATATTTCAGATGTTTGCGCCAATCGGTGAATGATTTTTCGCGCTTCATTTTCAACGGTTTTAGCCAAATCTACATCGCCGCCAACGCCTCGAAGTTTGACGTAAGCCAGCAATTCCCAAATCGCCGCCCGATTTTCCAGATAATTCAAAAACGCCGTTTTTTCAATCGAAGTCGTGCCGTTTTTTCCGTCGGGGCGAAGCCGCAAATCAACCCGATAAAGATTGCCTTCGCGTGTAAAACCCGAAAGTGCGTTTGTGAAAATCTCAACGGATTTGGCGTAAAAAGTTCCAAGTTCCAAGTTCAAAGTTGCAAGTTTTTCAGATAAACTTTGAGCTTCATCAAAAACCAGCACTAAATCCAAATCCGATTCATAATCAAGCGAACCGCTGCCGAGTTTTCCTAAACCTAAAACAGCGAAAGGGAAATGTTCAATTTTAATTGAAAAACGCTTTTCGAGTTCGCTTTTTGTAATAAAAATCGCGCTTTCGATGCCTGCTTCGGCAAGATTAGTTTGGGCTTTTTTGGCTGTGGAAATCGAAATTTTACGGTAAACGTCAAATGCCACAATTTCAAGTAAAAGCCGTGACCAAATTTTTCTCAAAATTGCCAAACGGCGCGAAAATTCGATTTCTTCCTCAACCGCAACGCGAAAAATTTGCCCGTAGTCTTTCTGCCAAAAATCTTTTTCAACGTCCGGTAAACTCACAATCAAAGTTGGATTTGCCGCAAGTTTTTCAGCGAAATGCGGCGAAATTTCGACGATTTTTTCAATTGTTTTGATTTTGCTTTCCGACAAATCAATTTCAAGGTTAGATTTTTCGAGCGACTGCAAAATCAACTGAAGTTTTTCGGATTTCAATTCACCTGCACCAATCTCGGATTTGAAATCTGAAATTTCAAACTCATTTTGTAATTTGAAATTTGTATTTTGTTGGGAAGAAAACGCGCCCGCTATTTCAGACGGTTCTGACCTGAAAATTCTCGCAAAAATTTCACTGACATTTTCCCTATTCAATTTCAATTCATGCTCGAAATCAGGCAAATCAAAACAATCCATTCGCTTTGCAATCAAAAGTTTTTTTGCCTCGTTTTCGGGAACGAGATGCGTCTGCAAGCCGTTTTCCATCTGCAAACGATGTTCGAGCTTCCTGAGAAATTTATAGGCTTCCACAAGGTTTGTAAGATCGGTTTCCTGCAAGATTTTACGGTCAGCCAACCGCGCCAAACTAATTAAGGTATGCGAAGCGCGAAGCCATTTGTCGTGTCCGCCGTGGGCGAGTTGCAGGGCTTGAGCGATAAATTCGATTTCGCGGATTCCGCCGCGTGAAAGTTTTACGTCAAATCCTTTTTCGGAAAGTTTTTCAAAATTTATTCTTTCCTTTGAAAGTCGCACGTTTTCAAGTGCATTTTTAACCG
>CALMEH010000764.1 GCA_937863115.1 uncultured Acidobacteriota bacterium | reverse complement strand
GCCTTGACGATGAAGCCAAGGAATATAACCGAACTGATTTTCGAGAATTTGCCCGGCTTCGGGCATCCACGTTGCGACGACCACTTCGCCGTCAATACCTAATTCTTCGCACGGGTCAACGGGATTTCCGCCAAAATTCGTGTATTTCAACTGTTTTAAATACGGCGATTTTACAAGAGCTTCCATGCCTGCCATTCCGATTTCGTTTTCTCTGAGCGAAAGCCAACGCAGTTCCGAAACGTGCGGCGACGCGGCAAGAATTTGGAGATGAATGTCGTTCAAACCACAATTATCCATTTGCAAAGAACGCATTCTGCCCAAATAATTGGAGGCAAACAGTTCATCAGCAACACTAACGACATTGGTCAGCCCAAGATGATAAACCGGAGCAAGCTCAAACAATCGGGCGGCATTTTCTAAAAAATCACGAGCCGAAAGACTAACAAGCTCAACAAATCCGCGATTAAACTCGAAATCATTACCTACTGCGCCAACCCAAGATGCCCATTCAGATTTGTGCGCGTCCTGCAATTTCATCGCATCATATTTTTGATTATAAGCCTCGCCGCGCTCAATGGCGGCATTGCTCATTCGGGCAATTTCAATTTGTAGTCTGATAAATTCAGCGCGGTCTTTGGTCGGCTCATCCCTTTGCCGGTCGCACCAATCGGCATACTTCAAACGCGGAACATCGTTGTCAGGCTCGTCTAATACGGCTTGCAGTAAAATTGTTTCTTCTTGGGTCATAGTCTTTTTTCTCTAAAATTGAATCTTTTTAAGTGAATTACTTTAATTTCGTGCTGACTCCAACGCACATAAAACCGTATTTGGCAGCAAAGCTACTGAAAACCAATTATGACAAAGTTTGCAAACATTTAGAAGTAGGTTGATATGATTTTTAAGATGCTTTGTGAAGAATTTCTCCTATTCGTTTGACAGAAAAATTCGGATAAGATAATCTAACAATTCGTTTTTCGTTAAGAAAAGCGGGATATTTGTAAGCTAAAGAGATTTAATGTAAAAATACTCTTTCTTGTGGTCGATTCGTCTAGGGGTCTAGGACACCGCCCTTTCACGGCGGCGACACGGGTTCAAATCCCGTATCGACTACCATCTTTTTTCGGAAAAACTGCATCTACTAATTAAACCGAATCGCTTGCATCTCAAGCGGTTTTTTTGTTTTATAGGGAATGAAATGCTGAAAAAGTTTTTATTTACAATCGTTTGCGCTCTTTTTTTTATAGCTTCGATAAATGCCCAGAATTCCGATACGGCGATGATTTTGCCGTTTGAAAATGCTTCGGGGAAGACGGAATTTAATTGGGTCGGCGAAAGTTTTGCCGATGCGCTTTCGGATTTGCTGAAGGTTCCGAATTTGAATGTCATTACGAATCAGGAACGCAAAATTATCCAACAGCGTTTGCGTGTGCCTTTGACAATTTTGCCTTCGCTGGCAACTTCTCTGAAGCTGGCGCGAGACGGCAGAGCGACACTTTTGATTGCCGGAAAATATAATATTCAACCGGCGCAAGGCGAAACGGCGGCAAAGGTTACGGTTACGGCGAAGATTATCCGCGTTAACGAAGGCAGATTTTTGAGCGAAGAATTTGAAGGCAAACCCGTTACGCGCGACATCAGAATTGACGACGCGCTCGGAAATTTACAAACGGTTCAAGGCGAAATCGCGTATGTCATTTTGTATCAGTTGTTTAAATCAACACTGACGACTTCGCGCAATGACATTGTGCAATCGGCAAACAAAGTTCCGGCGCGAGCATTTGAAGCATATATCAAAGGTCTTTTGACAGGTGAAGCAGACGCGCAAACGAGAGAAAATTTTCTCAAAAACGCGATGCGGATTTACGCCGATGATGAGAAAACGAAAGGAATGACTTATCCCGAAGCTGCTTTGGAATTGGGACATCTGTTTTTGAATCAGCGCAAATTCGCCGAAGCCGTGAATTATTTTTCACAAGTTCCGGCGGCGAGTAGCCAATACGCCGAGTCGGCGTTTTATATAGGTTTGATTTATTGGCAACAGCAGAATTACGAACAGGCTTTGGGAGTTTTGCGACCGTTGGCTGATGATTTGAAATTAACAAGCGTTTATAACACTTTGGGGGCGATTGCGGTGCAGGCTTCGCGGGCTGAAAAGAAAAACAAAGGCAATTCCGACAAATGGATGCTCGAAGGTTTGGAGTTTTTGAAAAAAGCGGCGGAATCGTCCGATACGGAAACGAACGCGAAATTTAATTACGGACTCGCGCTTTATTTGCACGGCGATTACACCGATGCCGCGAAACAATTTCGCCCTGTGTTAGCAAGCAATCCGCGCGACGGCGAATCATATTTTTTACTGGCGAAAACTTTGGAACGAACAGGCGACGCAACTGCCGCCGAATTTGATAATCAGGCACGAAGATTTTTGACCGACGGCAATCGTTACGCGAAACTTGCCACTGATTGGAGCGCGGGCAAAACCGACGGCATCGCATTAAGAGTCGAACAGCCGGCGCGGAAGGATTTCGTCAGCGTCGTTTTGACGAAAAAGCAATCAACTGTAACGCAAACGCCGGTCAGCGAAACTGATAAATTGTTAGCGGAAGCGCAAACCTTCTTCAAAAAAGGCAGCGATGACGAAGCAATGGCGATTTTACGCAAGGTTCTGGTTAGCGAACCGATGAGCGCACAGGCTTATTTACTGCTCGGACAAATCCATCTGCGGCGCGGCGATTCCGATCAAGCGGTGAGCAGTTTGAAAACCGCTCTGTTTTGGGATAACCGCTTGATTGAAGCGCATATTCTACTTGGAAGAATTTATATTCAGCGAAACGATTGCCAATCGGCACAGACTTATTTTGCTTCCGCTTCCGCGATTGACGCGGAAAATCAGGAAGTTTTGGGATTAAAACGCATGGTCGAACGCTGTTCTACCAAATAGTGTAACTTTCGGTTTGAAATTTTGTTTCAAATTGATAGAATATTGACATTGAGTAATTTTTTACGATTTCCCGAAAAGCCTGATTTACTAGGTTTTATGGGCTAAATATAAATTTGAAAAATAAATTTTCGAATTTATCCCTTCTTTGGCACGCTATGTGCAATAGAGTGAAGCGGCTAGCTTGATGAAGTTAATCGAGACCCCGCCGCCAACTCTTCTCCGAGCGCAGTTTGCTATTGCGCTTGACCACCTTCCGAGCGTTCCTTCAGTTGTCCTTCCGAATATGAGCCTTGTCAGCAATGACAAGGCTCTCCTACTTTTAAATGGCTTATTTATTATGGTTTAGGCTGAATCGTTCAATTTGATTAACAGTTTTTGTATGTTGGTCTGAAAAAGATTGCAAAGTGATGGATAAATTATCTTTTTGCGAAAAATTAACAAAATCTGTCACTTTTCGGGTGACAAAATTTGTGTGCATCAATCAATGTGAACGGTCAAATTGATTGATATTCTGTCAAAACGAAAATTAGCCGAAAAGATTGAGTGTTTGTAACATAACAGAAGTCCGTGTGTCCGCCCTTGCTCACACACAGACTTCTGTTATCGTAAATCCAATCTAAATTTGCTCCAGCCTGATGTCGGTTTGGATATTTATAAAAAAGAATATAGAATGTGTTGGTATTTATGTAGCCGACTTATAAGGTTTTGTTAAAACGAATCTAAGAACACAAACCAATTCGACGTTTATTTATACCAGTCAAAACTAACCCGTTCCAATCGGCGTTTCAGCATTTTTCAAACATTTTACAGGAGAACCTATTTGAGCTATGAGAAAAATCTTTTTTAAAAACGGATTGTCATTTCGTTTTATTGTTGTTTTGAGTGTATTTGTTGCGATGGGAGTGCTGGTGTTGGTTGCTGTTTTGAGCGGCAAAGTCGGCAACGCGACCACTTATTCGACCGAAATTCCGCCGGACTCGAAAGATGTGCAGGTCATTGCAAAAGCGAATATTCGGGAAACATATACTGATAAGTCAACTTCAACTCCTGATTCGGCGACCGAAAACGATTTAATTGCGAAAAATTCAACCTCTAATAATTCCTCGACTCTAATTGAAATTATCAAGAATATCTCACGGACAGATCCCAAACTCACTCTTCCGACCGGCGAATTGATGGACGCGCCGAAGGTTTTACCTTTGCAACGTGAAGAGAGCGAATCCGGGGAAGAAAAAAAAGGACCCGGCGATGCGCTTGCAAGAAATGTTGAGATGATGAAAGATCCGGCACTCGGATATGTTCCGACCGACAGGTTGCTTGCCGCCAAAAGATATAAAGACGAACTGATGCGGGACAATATCGCCCCGATCAGCGGCGTTAATTGGAAAGAACAAGGTCCCAACAATCTTGGCGGACGCATCCGGGCCCTGACGGTTGATACGAACGAAGGAACACGGAGTAGGGAGCTTGGCGGCGGTTTATGAGACAGCCGTAGTACTACGGCTGTCTCAT
>CALMEH010000763.1 GCA_937863115.1 uncultured Acidobacteriota bacterium | reverse complement strand
AAAAGGAAAAACCGGAAGGCGTAATCGTCCAATTTGGCGGACAAACGCCTTTGAATCTTGCAGACCGTTTGCTCAACGCCGGACTTCCGATTATCGGCACATCGCCCGATTCGATTGACCTTGCGGAAGATCGCAAACGCTTTTCCGCGCTTCTGCAAGACTTGAAAATTCCTCAACCCGAAAACGGAACTGCCGTATCGCCCGAAGAGGCGAAAATTATCGCAAATAAACTAGGTTATCCGGTTGTTGTGCGTCCGTCGTTTGTTTTAGGCGGCAGAGCGATGGCGATTGTTTATGACGAGCAAACGCTTGATGAATATATGCGTTCGGCGGTTGACGCTTCGCCCGAAAAGCCGATTTTGATTGATAAATTCTTAGAACGCGCCGTTGAAATTGACGTTGACGCGCTGGCAGATGAAACGGCGGTCGTGATTTGCGGAATTCAAGAACACATCGAAGAAGCCGGAATTCATTCGGGCGATTCGTCCAGCGTTTTGCCCGCGCAAAGAATCGCTGCCGAACATCTCGAAACCATCAAACATTACACCAGAAATCTCGCTAAAGCCTTGAAGGTTATCGGTTTAATGAATCTTCAATTAGCAATAAAAGACGACCGTGTTTTCGTTATCGAAGTCAATCCAAGAGCTTCGCGCACAGTTCCGTTCGTTGCCAAAGCGACGGGAATTCCGCTGGCAAAAATCGCATCTTTAATAATGTCCGGCGCGAAAAAATTAACCGATTTCAATCTGCCCGAAGTCTTAAACGTCCCGAAAATCTTTGTCAAATCGCCCGTGTTTCCGTTCAAAAAATTCGCCGGAGTTGATCCGATTCTCGGACCCGAAATGCACTCGACAGGTGAAGTTATGGGCGTTGGCGTCACATTCGGCGAAGCCTACGGCAAAGCGATGGAAGGCGCGTTTTTAACTTTGCCGATGTCGGGCAAAGCCTTCATTTCCGTCAACGATTCCGACAAAGGTCAAGCCGTCATTCTCGCCCGCAGACTAAACAATCTCGGTTTTGATCTCGTCGCCACCTACGGCACAACAAAACGCCTGCAAGAAGTCGGTTTAACCTGCGAAACCGTTTTCAAAGTCAACGAAGGTCGCCCAAACATCGCCGATTTAATCAAACAAGGCGAAATCAGTTTAACCATCAACACCCCCCTCGGCAAAACCTCGCACTACGACGAAAAAGCCATCCGCAAATCCGCTTTACAATTCAATGTTCCAGCCGTTACGACAATCACCGGCGCAGAGGCTTTGATTGAAGCGATTGCAACCAAAAAATCACAAGAAAAAGTAATTGTCAGAAGTTTGCAAGAGATTCATAACAGCAAGAAATTAGCCGAAAAAAGGTAAATTCTTTACAAGTTTTGTATATTATCATACTATACATTTGTAGATGAAAACAGGCATTGAAAATTGCGAAGGCTTTGATTGGGACGAAGGAAATTCCAATAAAAATTGGCATCTTCACAGCGTTACGGATGGTGAATGCGAAGATGTCTTTTTTAATTTGCCATTGATAATCGCCACAGACAAAAAGCATTCAGAAGTTGAAAAAAGATTTTTTGCATTAGGACGAACCGATGCTGACCGTTGGTTATTTATTGCTTTTTCGGTGCGTAACAATTTAATTCGGGTAATTTCCGCCCGCGATATGACGAAAAGTGAAGAAAGAAAATATGTCGAAAAAATTAAAAGAGATACCAAATTTTAGTAACGAAACAGAAGAACGCGAGTTTTGGGCTGAAAACGATTCGACTGAATTTGTTGATTGGGAAACTGCTGAACCTGTTATTTTACCGAAGCTTAAACCAACGACGCGGACGATTTCTCTGCGAATTTCCGCATCAATGCTCGATAAAATCCGGCTTGTCGCCAACAAGCGCGATGTTCCTTATCAATCGCTGATTAAGTCGTTTCTGCAAGAGCGAATTGATGAAGAATTAAAACTTTCAAAAGTCTAACCTCAAAATTTGCGACCAAGAAATCACAAAAATAGTTGCGTTGTGAAATTTGCAGGAAATTCATAAAGACGGAAAATCTTTTATGGTAAATGTATGAAAATCGAAAAAAGTGATAATTTGTTTGCCGAAATCAGAGAAACGATTCTCAAGGCGCGAACGCTTGCCTATAAAAGCAGTATGCAATTTTGCTGAATATGTATTGGGAAATCGGGCGTTTGATTGTCGAAGATGAACAGCAAGGCAAAGCAAAAGCTGAGTATGGAAAGGCTACGCTCAAAAATCTTGCCAAGCAACTAACTTTTGAATTCGGCAAAGGTTTTGATGAGCGCAATCTCAATAATATGCGAGCTTTTTATCGTGCCTTTCCAATTTGGAACGCGGTGCGTTCCGAATTGAGTTGGACGCATTACCGAATTATCAGCCGACTTGAAACTGAACAACTTCGCGGACAGTATATCGAACACGCAATCGAAGGAAATTGGGACACTCGAACATTAGAGCGAAATATTAGGACGCAATACATCGGACGCATTTTAGAAAGTGAAGTAAAAGAACAACTTACACCGCCAAATATTCTCAAAGACCCGTATATTTTTGAGTTTTTGGGATTGACTTCAGAAACCGGATTGACTGAAAACGACCTTGAAACAGCTTTGATAAATCATCTGCAAAAATTCTTAATGGAACTCGGCAAAGGCTTTGCTTTTGTTGCCCGTCAACAGCATATTGTTACCGACACGGCAGATTTTTTTATTGATTTGGTTTTCTACAATTATTATCTTAAATGCTTTGTTTTGATAGATTTGAAGACGGGAAAACTAACGCATTCGGCAATCGGGCAAATGGATATGTATGCGCGAATGTATGACGACCTCAAAAAAGGCGAGGATGACAACCCGACTATCGGCATTATTCTCTGCACCGATAAAGATGAAACGATTGTCAAATATTCCGTGTTGGCAGAAAACGAAAAACTATTTGCCAGTAAATATCGGCTCTATTTGCCGCAAGAAGATGAACTGATTCGGTTGATAGAAAATGATAAAATTCGATTTGAATTGGATAACGGAAGTGAATCTTGAAGAATCCGCAAAGCCGCTTTGCAATTCAACGCCCCAACCGTAACGACAATGACCGGCGCAGAGGCTTTGATTGAGACGATTTTGTTTAAGTTAAATGGAGAAAAGATTGGCGTTAGAAGTTTGCAAGAGATTCATGAAAATTGTAAATCGGTAATTGCTAATGGTTAAGCACAATTTTGAAGTTTAGGGAGTTTAGTTTGTTTGTTTCATTGTTTCTTTACCATTTTTCTTAACTTCTTTGAGCCTTTCATCAAGATATAATTCAACATTTTGTCTGGTTTGCAAATTGGGGTCAACTTGAAGTTTATGAGCCAAATCTCGGAGGCTTGCTTTTAACCTCGCTTTATTTTTTACCTTATGTTTTGAAATCTTTTGGTGAACAGCCCTTACAACATCTTTCGGCAAAAAGAAACTAATATTAACTCCAACAAAACTTGGAAACAATTCTCTATAAGCACTATCAACTTCGATTTTTGAGGGAGCTAAAGAGATGTAATTATAAAGAAAGTCTGGACGAATGTAACAACTAATTTTGTATTTGTCCTTAAAAGTCCTAATAACTTCTTTTTGGGTTAATGTGTCTTTGGATAGCCACCACGTTTTATACCCAAAAATGCTTGAGCTATTCGTTTCGTTATTTTTTTCTCTCAATGAATAAATAGTCAAAATTATTTTTGAATCGCTTTTGGCTTTTTGCTCTGATTTTTTCTGGGCTTTGAGATTTGTAGAAAGTAAGTTCAATTCATTCTGGTCAATGCTCAAATTTAATGATTTATCAGATTTGTAAATTATTCCAAATTCCTCTTTTAGCCACTCAATTAAATTATCTTGGGCATTTTCTAAGTCAGGATTTACAAAACTATCAATAAACTGGTTAAAGTTTTTAACTTGATTTCTGCGTTTTGCATAAAAATACGCCCGAATCATAATTTCTTCAATAAATAAAGTCTGAAATTCATCACCTAAAAACAGATTTTCGCAATTTCTATAATTTTTTTCATAAATATTGGTAATCATTCTAAAGTGTGAAACTAACTCATTTAGTATGGTTTCATTAACAATTAAAGTAACTCCAGCATCACGACTTCCCTTTAAAAGATTGGAATGCCTTCGATTTCTCGGTTCTAAAAAATATTCGGATAAGGCTGGAACTAAAATCGAAGTGCAAACATATACATTTAACTGCGAAGCCATTGTGTTGAAATATAATGCAAGTTTGGGATCACATTGCAAAAGAAATAGCATCATGTAGGTATTTGAGAGACGTTTTAGAAACATTTTTTGCTCTAATGTTCCATTGTAAATCATATCTCGAATTGCAATTAACAAAGCAGGTTTAACTTCTTCTTTATTTATTGACACTATAGAACTTTCATCAACTACCAAACTTATTATATCAGGCAAGTTTTTCTCAAAAGAGTTTTGATTTTCACCGTGAAGAACAAAATCAGCAAATTCTAAACCTTGTTGATGGAAAATTTTATGCAAGGTTTTTTCAATTAGAGATGCACAATCTCTGACTACAATATTAGATTTTTTTAAGTATGATTTTAATTTTGTTTCAATATCAGTCTTGAATTGGGCATAAAGGGCTGCATCTTCAAAATTTCGACTTTGAATCTCAAGTCTAGTTTCATAAGGCAAACAATAGCCATTTTCTTTTGAATGATAGCGAATTTTTCGTGGCTTTTGGCAAAGTGTTGATAATCTTCTTTCAACGACTGGGTGAAGTTGTTTTGGATCGAATTTTATGTAGTTACTTATATCTTGCAGTATTTTGTCTTTGGTCTTGAAAATGTTTTTATCAGGGTCTGTGCCTTCCAAACTGAATAGGATCAAAGTGTCCGAAAGAATTTCATCTAGTTTAAGTTCGTGTCTGTGGGCTTCCCATTGCTGGCTTAAAAATACAAATAATCTTGGGTCTCCGACTAAATCGCCTATAACAAATGATTTTCCGGGTTTTTGAAATTCATGTAAATAGCTTGTTACAAAGGTATGATAGGAGTTTACTGTTGCAGGCGACGTATTTACCTGTGACGACATCCATTTCAAATCGTAAATGTGAATTGGTTTTTTATATTTTTCAAAGAGTTCATCAATTACTTTGTCTTTATTAGGAAAAATTTGATTGGTTACAAAATACACCTGATTAAATTTGATTTTATTATCAACAAGTTTTTCTATGGATTTTTCGAGCTTAGAAACACAGTTCTTTTCAATAGAGGCTTGATATACATTACGCTCTAAATTTTCCCGACAATAAAAATGTTCAAGACCGTCAATTCCACGGTCTTTTATTCCACCTACTGGTAGAAAACTATAACCTAAGACCTTTCCTAAATAATCTTTTGAAAAATCTTCAAAAATAAAGCCATCTTCGATTTGGCTTAATGCGAATTCAAATGCTTTTGGGTCAATTCCTTCCATACTATTACCTATTGCAACAGGATTGCATAGATGCAACACAAAGTCAAAAAATTATACAAAATCTTAATCATTGCCTATGGTTTCTGTGTAAATATTACCAAATATAAAAGTTACGCTAAATTTACCTGAAAATATCTATCGAAACTTCACGCGAATTTTTCGTGATTTGCCCCATTGATGCTAAAATTTACCTTTCCAAATTATGAGCGAGCTAATCATCCAAACTAAATTTACAGAAGTTGTAAATCTCATTAAACAATCAAGATACAAGGCTTTGCAAGCGGTTAATTCGGAGTTGATAAATCTTTATTGGCAGATTGGCGAATATATTTGTCAGCGGGTTGAAAGAGAAGGTTGGGGAAAATCGGTGGTCAAAGAATTAGCCGATTTTATTCAAAAAAATGAGCCGACTCTGAAAGGTTTTACATCTCAAAATCTGTGGCGAATGCGTCAATTTTACGATACTTACAAAGATTCGCCAAAACTCGCCGCACTGTGGCGAGAAATTAGTTGGTCAAATAATCGTTTAATTCTACCTTGTAAAACTCTCGAAGAAAGAGAATTTTATTTGCGTTTATGTGTGAGTGAAAAGTTAAGTTCCCGCGAACTTCAAAGGCAAATAAATTCAAGCATTTATGAACGAACAATGCTTGGCAATCAAAAACTCGCCGCAGTGGTGAGAGAAATTCATCCCGACATCGAAAATGCGATTCGGGATAAATACGTTTTTGAATTTCTCGACTTGCCCGAAGTTTATTCCGAAAGCGATTTGCAGAAATCGTTGATTGCAAATTTCAAAAAGTTTATTCTCGAAATCGGCAGAGATTTTGCGTATCTTGGCGAAGGTTATCGGTTGCAGGTCGGCAACGAAGATTTTTATCTCGATTTGTTGTTTTATCATCGCGGGTTGCAATGCTTGGTCAATTTTGAACTGAAAATCAAAAAATTCAAGCCCGAATTTTTAGGCAAACTTAACTTTTATCTCGAAGCACTTGACCGCGATGTGAAAAAGTCGTTTGAGAATCCGAGCATCGGCGTTTTGCTCTGCAAAGGCAAAGATGACACCGTGGTTGAGTATGCGCTTGCTCGAAATCTTTCGCCTGCTTTGATAGCAGATTACGAAACAAAATTGCCGGATAAAAAATTATTGCAGGCGAAATTGGAAGAGTTTGCTCAAATGCTAGATTGAACTGGCATTGGAAAATTCAAAAGTTTCGGTTTAAGATAACGATTATGTTCAAAAAATTATTCGTCAGCGTTTGCGTATCGGTTTTATTGGCAATTTCCGTTCACGCGCAAAGGGAAATGGGTGTGCGTCCGACGCAATCGGGCGGCGTTTTGTCGGCGGAACAGGCGGCGTATGATGTGAAGCATTATGATTTGGCGTTGAGCGTCAAGCCTGATGAGCAGTCAATCGCGGGCGTTTTAATAGTGAGGGCGAAGATTGTTCAGCCTTTGAGTGTGTTTGTGCTTGATTTGGATTCGCGTTTGACGGTTGATGAGATTACGTTTTATAGCAGTTTGAATCCGTATCCGATGAAGTTTGAACACAAAGACGGGAAATTGCGGATAGATTTTCCGAAAAAACAAAAAGCAGGCGAAACGGTCGAACTGAAAATAACTTACGGCGGAAAACCTTTGGTTGCGCCGCGTCCGCCTTGGGTTGGCGGATTTGTTTGGGCGAAAACCAAAAGCGGCGAACATTGGTTTGCAACTGCCGTGCAGATGGACGGTTCTGACCTCTGGTTTCCGGTGAAAGATCATCCGTCGGACAAGCCCGAAACGACTTCTTTGCATTTTACCGTGCCGGACAATTTGTTTGCGGCTTCAAACGGCAAACTGCAATCGGTGGTTGATAATAAGGACGGCACGAAAACTTTTAATTGGTTTATTTCGCAACCGATTTCAAATTACAACATCGCGCTTAACGTCGCGCCGTATAAAATTATCGAGGACAAAATGACTTCGATTTCCGGCGACGAAATTCCGATTGTGTTTTATGTTCTGCCCGAACATTTCGAGAAAGGGCAAGAATTGGTCAATAAAACGAAGGATTATGTAAAATTCTTTGAAAAATATCTCGGACCTTATCCGTTTCGCGCCGATAAATTAGGCATCGCGCACACGCCGCATCTCGGAATGGAGCATCAATCAATTATTGCTTACGGAAACGATTTCAAATACGACAAAAACGGTTTCGATTGGTTGATGTTTCACGAACTCGGACACGAATGGTGGGCAAATCTCGTAACTGCGCCGGATTGGAACGATTTCTGGATTCACGAAGGTTTTCAATCGTTTATGGACGCGTTTTATGCCGAAACAATTCTTGGGCGCGAGCAATATGTCAAGAGTTTGCCGAATCGGATAAAATCTACAAGAAACTTGAAACCGCTTGCGCCGCGTGAAGCGAAAACGACGACTGAAAT
>CALMEH010000762.1 GCA_937863115.1 uncultured Acidobacteriota bacterium | reverse complement strand
AAGCAGCCCGCGAACTGAAAAACCTGCTGGCAAGTGAAATCCGCAGCAATCAAAAGGTTGAGCTAAAAATCAAGAAAGGCAGCCAGCTCGAATTTGAAATCGGCAACAAATTGATGACGGCGCGGGAAATTTCAGGCAATTTTCCGAATTGGGAAATGGTCGTCCCGAAAACATTCGAGTATTTCGCGGAAACGAAAGCGAATGAATTAAAAGACGCTTTAACCCGCGTCGGCGTGATGGCTGATGACGCGCATCGGCGCATCGAGTTTAGCTTTAATCAAAACAAACTGACGCTCAAATCCGAATCGGCGGAAACTGGTGCTTCGTCAGAAGAAATTAACTGCACTTTTCAAAAACTTGGCAACACTGAAAATGTTTCACCGGAAACGTCAGACGATTGGAAAATAGCCTTTAATACCAAATATTTGATGGAATTTCTGGCACTTCAAAACGCTAAACAAAACGAATCAAGAGTAATTTGGAAATTCGGCTCGAATGTTTCGCAGACTCTTTTGACATTTGAAGGCGAAGAACGATTGTTTTCTTACGTTATAGTTCCGCTCAAGTAGTCGTCCGATTTCCATAAACCATCAAAATAATGGCACATATTATCGAAGTTATCAGAAACTCCGAAGTGGAGGCGCGTTCTTTTCTGGATGCGCTTTTTTATTCGGATTCGGTGTCGGCAATCGGTTTTCGCGTTGACGGTGAAACGGTTCGCGCCGTTGCCGTAAATTGGGATGAAGATGCTTCGAGCGAACTCGACGAGCGGATTTCAGCTTTAATTACGGATTCTCTGGAAACGGGCAATGAACTGGATGAAATCTCCACTTATTGCCGCATTTTTCCCGACACAGTTTCATACAATCCCGAATGGGAAGCCGCATAATTTACAATGAAACCTCTGCAACACGCCCAAATCAGTGCCAGAACTTACGGCGGAGTGTGGACGGATTATATTGAGATTCACAACTTTCTCGATTCGAGCAAAGCGACTTGCGCCCATTTCAAACACCGATTCTTACTGCATCACGCGGAAGGAATTGATTTAGCAGTTCGTTTATTTGGTGAGGAGTTAACCAACCGCGACGGACAGACAAATTCGATTCGCCAAATTTTGACCGATCATTTAATCGAAGATGTTGGGAGCATTGTTTTAGTCGAAGATTGGGCGCAAAATTTAATGCCGAAGACGGATGCGCCGTTTTATCAATTTTTAGCGAAAAAACGCCAGCAAATTGAAGCAGATGAGATCAGAGGCGAAATAGAATTACTTAATGCTTTTAACCTTTCAGGTGAAGATATTTATGCCATCAAAGCATTTCTCGCCTTTCCGCTTGAACATTCAACTCATCCCGCCGCCATACTTTTCTCGCATAATTCATTCGCCATTTTCTTAGCCGAAAAACTTTTGGGCGTTGCCTTGACTAAAAACTCAAACCGAGCCGACCGGATAGATTCCAAAAAACAACTTATCGCTACCCGCGAAGTTTTCGAGCGAATAATTTTCGGGCGTATGAAAGCCATCTATTCTCCGGCGGAAATTGTGGCGCAAACGGCAGAAAGCGATTGGATGCGCGGAAAGAAATAGCAGAAAAATAAGCGGTTGATAACAATACGAACCAAATGTAAGAAAATTTTGATAGGAGAACGGATGTTTCGATTTTTAGACAAAAAAGAGGAAGCAAAATTTAGACGTTGGGCGCGGGAGAATTACACGCCGTTCACCGAAATTAGCGAGTTATGGCATCCGGTTGTTCAAGATGAATGCCGCAAAATGTGTGAAGAAAAACAAATTCATTTTTGCACAGAAATTAAAGGATTAAGGGGAGAACAAACCAACAATTAAAAAACTATGATAAATACAATTTCCTGCACACCGGACGAAGCCAAAGACTTAATCAAACAGCTTCGAGAGTTACAAATCAGTTTTATGCTCTGGGGCGCAACCGGAGTCGGTAAATCCGAATGTGTCAGGCAGCTTGCTGCTGAATTAAACGCCGAACTGCGCGACATTAGGCTCTGCCAAAAAATGCCGACTGACATCGGCGGATTGCCTGCGCTCGACCACGAAATGAAGCAGACGGTGTTTTATCCGCCCGCGTTTCTTGCGCCTTCGATTGAAAAAAAGTCGGTTGTTCTCTTTTTTGACGAAATTTCGCTCGCGCCGGATGACACGAAAGGTGCGGTTTTAGGCATTCTGGAAGAACGCCGCCAAGGTGAAATCAAGATTCCCGACGATTGGATTATCGTCGCGGCGGGCAATCGTCCCGAAGATATGGCAAATGCGCGAGGGCTTGGCGCGGCGGCAAATCGGCGACTGCTTCATATCGTCATCGAGCCGACATTGGAAGCAACCATCAATCATTTCATCAAAATCGGTATCATCCCGGAAGTTCTCGCTTTTCTCAAAGTTTTTCCGCAGCATTTATCCGGCGAAGAATCCGCTCGAACTCAAAAACATGAACTTTACCCGCGTCCGGCATCGTGGAAGAAAGTTTCGGATGTCTATGAAGTTTTAAGAAGTGCTGATAAAAACTTACGTCAAATTGCCGTTGCCGGAATCATCGGCGACGGGACGGCGGCGGAATTTATGATGTTGGCGGAAGAAATCAAGAATATGAAATCGGTGGATGAACTGCTCGAAATCCAACGCAAATCGCCTGACAAAATTGGGCAGCATATGCCCGCGACTCTTAACGGAATTTACGCTCTCTCCTTTGCCATTACGACAAAAGCAACCGAAGTAACAGCCGAAGAACTGCTTGAACTAATCAATCGTTTCGATGAGCAGACTGGCGAACAATTTTCAATTTTACCGATGAGAGATTTGCAAACGATGGCGGGAAGCCTGCTGCTTGATAAAATTTGGAAAGAAGGCTGGAAGGTCGAAAACTCACAAGCCTTTTGGCGTTATAACGAAAAGCGGGAGTCTGCTAAACCATCAAATAATCAACAGGAAGAATCTGAAAAACAACTCTCCCAAACGGCTTAAAATAAAACCTCACCAAAACCATATTTTCAATAAAATTTTATGCAGACACGGTTAGCTAAAACCGATTCGCGGCGGATGCGTTCCGATCTGGAATCGGCGATTGAATATTTGCCGGGACTTGCGAGCCTCGCGTTGTGGTGCAATTTTGCCGACTCAGACGAAGACGCGATTGCTTTTACTGACGGAAACACCATTTACGCCGGCGCGGAATATGAAAATTTTTCCGACAAAGAACGCCGGTTTATCTGTCTGCACGAGATTTTACATATTGCCTTATGTCATCCGAACAGATTTCTAACTTTGGATAAACAGGATGCCGAATTTAATCCGCAGCTTTTGAATATTGCCGCCGATGCGATTATCAATAAAGCTCTCGAAAATATGACCGGACTCAAAACGCCGCAGGGAGCGTGGACTTTGGAAAGAGTTTGGCAGGCACTCGAAAAAAGCGAAGCCGAGTCAAATTCGCCGACAAAAGCCGACACAAATACTTCCTCAGCTTATTCTTACGGTATTTCATCCCAAGCGCGAAAAATAGGTAATCTGACGAGAGCCGAATTTACCCAGGCAAATCGTTGGTCGTGCGAAGAACTTTATTATTTTCTCAAAACACGAACGCAAAAATACACAAACTTTTTGCCCATTTTGGTTGCCGAATACGAAAAAGATTTGCTTGGCGGTGATTTAAGCCTCATAAAACGAGTTAGTGGAATTTGGAATAAGAATGCGGCGCAAGCAGATCAGAAAATCATTTTAATTGCAGCGGATTCATCCAACCAATCGGAAAATAATCGGGATTGGCAGCAACGCCTATTGATGCTTCGCGGCACGATGCCGGAGCTTTACCAAAGACTTGCCGGAGAAATCCCGCAGACTGATACGCCTTGGGAACAAGTCCTTCGCTCATTGGTGCAGACGGCGTTTCAGGAACAAACTGTCAAAAACTATTCGCGCCCGTCGAGGCGCTGGCTTTCGCTGGAAAGAGATTATCAAAAATATGCTGGGGTAATCTTGCCGTTTTCGCCCGATGAATTGAAAAAACGCGGAAGTCGCTTGGCTGTTGCTCTTGATACTTCAGGTTCTATTGACAGCGGACTTTTAAGCAGATTTTTGGCAGAAATCGGTGCGCTTTGCCAAATAAACCAAAGAAATCTGGTTTTGTTGATAGGCGACGCGGAAGTTCACCAAATTATTGAAATCGAATGGCGTGAAGCAACCGACGAGCTGAAAAATCTTAAATATACCGGAGGCGGCGG
>CALMEH010000761.1 GCA_937863115.1 uncultured Acidobacteriota bacterium | reverse complement strand
TTGTATTCTTGCGGAACAGCGTGAGCCGGCAAAAATGTCGGAATCAAATCAACTTCGTGCATTTTATCCAACTCGAAAATCGCTTCGAGCATTTTCAGTTCGGTTTCCGTGTCGAGTCCGTAACCTGTTTTAATTTCACAAGTTGTAACGCCGAGATTTAATAATTTATCGAGTCGTGAGCGCGATTGTTCAACCAAATCCGCCAAACTTGCTTCGCGTGTTTGGCGCACGGTTGAAAGAATTCCGCCGCCGTTAGCCAAAATTTCAAGATAATCCGCGCCTTTTATTTTGAGTTCAAATTCATTTAAACGATTTCCCGCAAAAACAATATGCGTATGACATTCGACAAATCCAGGGCTGACGGTTTTGCCGTTTGCGTCCAAAGTGTTTTCACTCGTAAATTCGCGTAAAATTTCTTCGGATTTACCGACCGCGGTAATTTTTCCATTGGAAATTGCAACCGCACCATTTTCGATAATGCCTAAATCTTGCATTGCCACGCCTTTTTTGGCTTTACCGTTTGAAGCGCACGTTAGAAGTTGTGAATTGTGAATGATGATGTCTGCTTTCATTTTAATCAGTTGAAATTTTAGACATTTATCAGTTTTGGAACAAGCCTGCAATAAAAAAAGCAAGAATAAAACCGAAATTCGATTTTATTCTTGCTCTTTAACCGGAAATTGTTTGACTGAAATTATTCGTAAATTGCGGTTGCTTCGCCGTTTTCGTAGAAAAGTTGAATTTTGGAAATTTGTTTCAAATTAAATTTATACCATTCGATATAATTTCCTTCATCGTCTTCAATCCGCAAATCCCAATATGTAGATCTTGTTTTCGGCGCAAACGTGATTGTCGTATATTCGTTATGATACAACGTATCAATGCCGAGAACGTCTTCGCCCCAAGTCTTTGATTTGTGCGGTGTAACATAAAGCGCGTAAATTTCAACGCCGGTTTTATTTACCAAAATAAAATCCTGCTCACCGAAATTTGTTAAAGTCGGTTCCATTGAAACATAGCTCGCCAAATTTCCGGCTTTTACCGTCATCGTCGAAACGCTCATAATTGCCGCAAAAACTAAAATCAACGCATAATTAATAAAATTCTTTTTCATATTTTTTCACCTTCCATCTTTCTTTCTATGAAACGACTATTTTTCGTCTCTGTTTGTATAAACGACAATGGGAAAAAAAAAGGGTCATAATAGAAAAATATTTTTTTTAATGCGCTGATGTTGCAGCGTGCTGAGCGTCTGGCAAATAGTAAAATAAAATCCCCAAAATCGCATAAACCGCCAAAAGTTGTAAGCCTTCAACCCAGTTGCTTTCACCATCGGAAGCGATTTGTTGAGCGATAATTACAGAACCGATAACCGCAACGACTTCGGGAATCGTAAATTCCAAATTCATCGGTTTGCCGAAAAGATACGATGCAAAAATCAAAACCGGTGCAACAAAAAGTGCGATTTGAAGCGAAGAACCGAGCGCAATGCCGAGCGATAAATCCATTTTGTTTCGCATCGCCATCAGAATCGCCGATGAATGTTCTGCTGCATTACCAATAATCGCCACGACAATCACGCCGACAAAAACTTCCGTAAATCCCAGCGCACCACGCGCTTCTTCGACTGCGCCGACAAGAAATTCCGAAATCAAAGCAACAAACGCTGTGGCAATTAGCAAAACCATTATTGATTTGCCTTTCGACCAATGTTCGCCTGCTTTTTCTTCTTCTTTCCCGACTCCTTCCGCTGCGCCTTGAATCGCTTCGCCAACAAAAAGATTTTTGTGCGTTACAAGGGAAAAATATAGTGTTCCGAGATAAGTCAAAAACAAAACAATCGCAATCGCCAAAGATAAATTTTGTTCTTTTTGCGGAGTCCAACCGCCGCTTGCAACAGGAACTTGCGCGGCTGAAAGATGAAAAACCGTCGGAATCAGCAACGCAATCGCCGCCAAAGTCAGAGCCGTCGCAGTCGTTCCGGCGGCTGTTCTATCAAACTTCTGTGTCTTAAATTTCGCGCCTCCGGCAACGAGCGAAAATCCCAAGACAAGCAGCATATTACCGATAATCGAACCGGTAATCGAAGCCTTGACAACGCCTTCCAAGCCTTTCGACAACGCAAAAAGCGCAATAATCAATTCTGCGGCATTGCCGAAAGTCGCATTCAAAAGTCCACCGATTCCCTGTCCGAGATGTTCGGCAAGATGTTCGGTTGCCTTGCCCATCCAACCCGCCAACGGAATTATTGCCAGACAAGAACAAATAAACAACGCCGTAGGATTATTAAACGATGGGATAAATCGCAAAGCAATTGAAATCGGCACAAATATCAAAAGCCAATCGAGCGAAGGTTTAAGAATCGAGGATTTTTTTGTAGCTGTCATAAATTAATCGAATTTCGTAGTATTAATGATTCATCCAACATTTTCCACAATTTTTCGCAACCTTGCAATAGCAGTTCGGTTTGTTTTCCGATGAGTAAAAACTATCGCGCAAAATTTGGAGAACGAATACGACTTCGAGTTTTTTTTATTGCCAATAATAGCAAATTGTTGCGTTAAAAAATCCGCTTTTAATGACTCTGCTCAATTAAATTTATGAAGCCCAAAAGAAATAGTTTTATTTTTAATTGGTTAAAATGCTGTTGTTTTGTGATTTTTCTTCGAACGGTTTTAATAATTGATCATTACTTTTTTCAGGTATCCAAATATGTTTTTGATAAAGCAATTCTTCCATTTTTTCTTTCGGCTGCGGTTTCGACAAAAGATAACCTTGCCCGTAATCGCAACCCAAATTTTGCAGTAATGTAAGTTGACTTTCGGTTTCGATTCCTTCTGCGATAACACGCATCCGCAAATTTTTGGCAAGTGAGATTATCGTTTGTAAAATTTCCGAATTTTCGCCGTTTTCGCCCACTGAATATACGAATGAACGGTCAATCTTAAGTGTATCGAACGGAAGTCTGTGCAAATAATTCAAGGAAGAATAACCCGTTCCGAAGTCGTCAATCGAAAGTTGAACATTAAGTTCCTTGAGTTTTTTGAGAATTATTATCGTCCGTTCGGCATCTTCCATCGCCGCGCTTTCCGTTATTTCAAGTTTTAGAAATTCGGCTGAAAGTTTCGCCGACGCGAGCGATTTCTGAACATCTTCAATTAAAGATTCTTTATCGAGATGTTTGCCCGAAATATTGACACTGACTATCAAATCGCGGAATTCGGGGGCGATTTTTTGCCAAGCCGAAAGTTGGCGGCAGGTTTCATTTAAAATCCAAGTAGTAATAGGAATTATTAAACCCGAATCCTCGGCAATCGGAATAAATTGCACGGGCGAAACAAATCCACGTTTTGAATGATTCCAACGCAAAAGAGCTTCAAAACCGATAAGTCCGCCGTCTTTAAGCGAAATCAAAGGCTGATAATGCATCGAAAGTTCCCCGCGCTCGAGGGCAAATCGCAAATCCGACTCGAGTGTTATTTTATCCAAAAATATATCGCGCAATTCCTTTGTGAACACTACGGTGCCTTTTCCGCTGGTTTTTGCGTGGTGCATTGCAATATCGGCATCTCTCAAAATTTCTTCCGGCGTGTTGTATTCACTTTCAAAAGCGGCAATTCCGATATTTGCGTTGATAAAAATACTGTTACCGCTTAATGAAAAAGGCTGGGCAATTTTATCGAATATTTTTCGTGCCATTTTTTGGGCTTCTTTCGATGAGCAGTTTTTCAAAAGCAACCCGAACTCATCACCGCCCAAACGTGCCACAACATCATCGGTTTCAATCAAACGTGTAAGTCGTTTGGCAATTATCATCAACACCTTATCGCCTACTGTATGCCCTAAACTATCATTGATGTATTTAAATCGGCTGATGTCCAAAAACAATAAATAGCCTTTAGTGGTAGAAGATTTTTTGCAATTTTCGATTGTCTCACGCAAAGACGCAGCAAAATTTGCACGATTCGCCAGTCCTGTCAGGGTGTCGTGCATAGCCGAATGCTGAAAGGCTAATTTACTTTTGCGTAAGGCGTGACTGATTTGTTCTTCCTTTTTGAGCAAAACTTCAAGTTCATCCGCGTGTTTTTCCGCTTGCTCGGCGCGGATTTTTTCTGTTTCCGCTTTGTCGCGCTCGGCTTTTTCGGCTTGCTCAATTGATTCGCTGATGTCACCTATAATCCGCCGATAATTTAGGTAGGCAATAGCAATTACAATAAAGGCAATAATAGTTGCGGTTAAATCAGCCGAACTCAATAGTTTATAAATTACACCTGCTAAACTTGCTCCGGCAATTTGCGACATTGAACTCGTAAAACATTTGCTTTTCCATGATTCCCAAAAACTTTCACCGGATTTAAGCGAATAATAAAGTGCGGCAAGAATTGAAGTTGAAATAAATTGGGAAACTGCCAAAACTCCCAATATCGTAATAATTTGCGATATATTTGTCGGTTGTTGTGGAAACTTTTTTAAGTTCAAGAATGATTGCCAAACAAAATAAGTTGTTGTCGTTGAAAGTGCAGTAATACCGAAGTTCAAGAAAATAATCAAAGTTGAAATTTTTATGGTTTTGCTATTCAAAAACAAACAACTGACAATGACTTCCAAGGAAGCTAATATAATCGCGGTTTCGCCACCGTAAATCAAAAACGAAAGAAAAATAGCGGCATCGGAAAAACTTACTGCAAAATTTGAGCGCGGCAACCACAAACTCAATCTCGTTCCGATGGTAAGTGTGAAAATAAAAAGCGCAATAAATTCTAAATTGATTATTTTTACGTTGAAATTGAAAAATGCAAACGCAAAACACAAGCCGCCGGTAATTAATTGCGCGACTTTAAAAAATTTATAGATATTCTCTCGATTCATAGAATGGGAAGTTAAACGAAAAAAGATATTCGACAATTTATTGAAACTATTATATTTAATTGAAATTAAAAGAAGGGCAAGATTCAAAAGGAACAGAGCATTTCCTCAATTGATAATATTAACACTTCGAGGATTTAAAATCTACAATTATTTCTGTTTTTTTGTAATTCCATTATAAAAAGTTAAAGACAGATGATCTGTCCGCGAAAAACACGCGGAGGCTCAAAAAAGTTTAAGAGTTTAGTGCACTTTCGTGTTTTCGTGGTTTGAAACATTATTGAGCGGTCGAAAAATTTTATTGCTGTAATTAGTTTATCATTTATCAAACAATCCCACTGTTTTCCGTGTCTTTCGAGTATGCGCGTGGAAAATTTTATTTGTCTATCCTCGCGCATACACGAAAAATCACCGAAGATTCGGCAGATTATCGGCAACAATCACTTTCTGTGCCGCTCAGTAATGGGATAGAAACAACTTTTTATTTAGGCATTGCTTTTTTTGTATTGGCACTAAAAAAAATAAAAAGTTATTTTTCTTTTTTTTTAAAACTCATTTCAAAAAATTGTGTGAATTTTAAACGGGCTTTGCACAAAAATCCAATTCTGCACAAAAATAACGATTCCTGCACAATAATTCGATTTTCTGCACAAATATTCGGGTAGGTTGCACAAAAATTGAGGCTTTTGCACAAAATATAAATGATTCAACAAATAATGATGCCTGCAAAAGCACTCAAAATATGTTGCACCAAACCTTTTTAAAGTTCGTTGTATATGCTAAGATACCTTTAGGATTGTTTCATAATTGAAATAATGAGTTATCAGTTGGTTATAGAATAAATAGTCCGAAGGAGAAAAACTGTGTTTATCTTATATCTAATATTATTGATTCTCTACATAGCATCGGCTTCTTACGCTGTTTATTCAAATTATTCAAATGCAACATTAATCGCTGGTGTGGCTGGGCTAGTCGCAACCGGACGGCTGTTTTTGCAAGAATTGGCTAAGAAAAACCTCCGTTTATACATTGCAATTGAAAGACTGAAACTTAAAATCAAACCAGACACCACGAGTAAATGGTGGTTTCACGCAAGATATGATGATATAAATTCCGAAAACGTCCTCAATAATATATTTGATGCTTTAAAAGCATCTCGCTTTGTAGTTAAGCAACTAAGTAAAACTGACCGCGAAATAGAATTGGAAATAGACGAAACTATAAGGGTGAATATATCCCTCACACCGTTTAGTGAATCGTCTTTCAATGTAAATCACATTGACGTTGTTTCTAGGAAACTTGAAGTTTCTTATGGACGAGCTAAAGAAAAACTATCGGCAGAAATTGAGCCGTTTTTACAATTACTTGAAAGAGAACTAAAGCCAAAATCTCGCTCTTTAATATTAAATATTGAATTTATGGGAAATAACCCGTTTTTCAATATTTATATTGCTAATCTTCCTCCTTCACAGGTTGAAGATTTTCGGGTTATACTGCACATTGACGGTAATAGCCCTAATAATGAAAGAGATAGAGTAGAGATTTCTAAGAGTAAGGTGAGAATTACGGCTGACTCCACTACAAGTTTTAAGGAATTGGCAGAAAGTTTTATTTTATTAACACCAAACACCAAACTCTTACTTGGTGAAAAAAATGTCTAAGTCATATAAGATATGCCATTGCACAAAATTCGATAAAACCGAATTTACAAACAACGCATTAGACCTAAACACACAACCACACTTAGCTTTCTTCGAGGATAGCCCAGATAAA
>CALMEH010000760.1 GCA_937863115.1 uncultured Acidobacteriota bacterium | reverse complement strand
AGCAACTCACGATTATTTACGCGGCAAAAAAGGATCGTGGAAATCTGCTTTGCAAAGTATCGAAAATCTTGAAAACGCCGGAATTGTTACAACCTGTAACACTCAAATCAATCGTCTTTCATCGCCCGAATTGTTTGATATTTATGAATTACTTCGGGCGGCTAATATAAAAGCGTGGCAGATTCAAATGACCGTGCCGATGGGAAATGCCGCCGATAACTGGGAAATTTTGCTTCAGCCATTTGAGTTTCTCGAATTTTATCCACGTCTTGCAAAACTTGCCGTCCAAGCTAAAGAAGACGGTATTTGGTTAATTCCCGGCAACAATGTCGGTTATTTCGGACCTTACGAAAGACTTCTTCGTGGCGGAAAAGTGTGGACTTTTTGGACGGGTTGTAAAGCCGGATTGAACAGTTTGGGAATCGAAGCTGACGGAGTTATTAAAGGCTGTCCTTCACTACCGACAAATCCTTATACGGGCGGCAACATTCGTGAAAAACCTCTGCGGGAGATTATCGAAAAAAGTGAAGAACTGAATTTCAACAAAGATTCCTCAACCGAACATTTGTGGGGATTTTGTAAAACTTGCGAATATGCTGAAATTTGCCGTGGCGGTTGTTCGTGGACGGCGCATACATTTTTCGGGCGGCGCGGAAATAACCCGTATTGTCATCATCGCGCCTTAGAGCATCAAAAACGCGGGAAACGCGAAAGAGTTGTTCTTAAAACCAAAGCTCAAGGTTTGCCTTTTGACTACGGAGAATTTGAATTAATCGAAGAAAATTTAATATGAGCAAAACCATTATTTTAATACTTGTGCTTGCAGTTGCCGGATTTGCTCAAAGCACGAATGCCGAAAATAAACAAAACATTCCGGCGGACTTTATAAGTGATGGTTGTTCGCTGTTCCCAGATTGCGATTACCGCGATTGTTGCGAAGAACACGACTTGGCATATTATTTCGGGGGAACTTCAAAAGAGCGTTGGCAAGCCGACAAAAAATTGTATAAATGCGTCGCAGCGAAAAAGGGAGTTCACCATAAAATCATTGCGCCTGTGATGTGGCTCGGCGTTCGCGCTTTCGGTGTTTCGTGGCTTCCAACATCGTTTCGTTGGGGATTTGGGCAAAAAAAACGTAAATAGTGCATAGTTCATAGTGCATAGTAAAAAGAATAAAACTATGAACTATGAACTATGAACTATGCACTATTAATCTTATGAGTAATTTATCCGACATCGGTTTTCCCGTGCGGCATGAAGGTGATGTGAATGATGTGATTATGTCTGTCTTAAATCACGTCGGCGAAGTTCGGTGTCCGCGCGGATTTTATTTGAAGTTTTCCGATAAATCGGGCGCGGAGCTTTATTTGCAGGGAAATATTGATCAAGAATTGATTGGTTTTAATCCGCATTTTGCGGGCAAAAGTCGGCGGAAGGTCGGGTTGACGCAAGCGATTGAACGCGAAGCATCGGAGCTTGACGGCGGTTTTCACGCTTGGGCAAATCCTTTGACGGAAGATGTCGAAGTTTCAGGCGAATATCCGTTTGTGTTTGATATGCCGGATTTTCGCACCGTGCCGAATTTGGAGCTTCCGCAAATTGTCGAGATTCAATTAACGGCGTTTGCGTCGAATGATTTTAAGATTTTTGCAAGCGAAACGGAATTTGATGAAAGCCAAGAATCTGAAATAAAATACGCATCAAAATCGTTTGTTCCGAGCGGTTTGTTCACGCCTGATGCGGAAACGAAGGAAATCGTGCCGCCGCGCCCAATCGGGATTTTTGCGGGCGAGATTAAAGAATTTGAATTAAAGACGAATTCGCTGACAAATGCCGAATTTTATTGGTTTTTGGTAGAAACACTCGGCGGCGAAGTTGATGTCGTTTCAGACCCGAAATGGATTGAAACAGAGCCGAAAATCGGCGAAATCGTGAGCGGACAATTCTGGCTTTCGGGAAGATTGTTAAAGTAAAAAGGCAAAAGTAAAAAGTAAAAAGTAAAAAACAAATCCGAACTTTTTACTTTTTACTTTTTGATCTTCAAACCCGAATTCCATCTGCTCCAAAATCTCACGCGCTTCTTCGGATTCGTATTCAAAGGCTTGTTGTTCAAGGGCGTTGCGGGCGATTTCGTAATAAAGCGGATCATCGAGAAGCGGCACGAGTTGCGCCGAATTCATCAACGAAAGCGTTTCAAATGAAACGGCGCGGATTTGTGCTAAATCAGTCTGGCGAATGATTTCGGCGATTTCTCCGGCGGAAAATCTTTCCGCCAAAGCATCGGTTAATTTATCGAATTTTACAAAATCGTTGCGCTTTAAGAGTCGTTCAGCAAGTTGGATAAAAACTTCCGCCGATTCGGTTTGCGCTTCTAAAACTTTAACCAAAGTTTCGGCTAATTGATTGATTTCCGCGAATTTCTCTGCGTCTTTGCGGACGGATTCGTCTTTTAATTGCTCATCAAGTGCGATAAGCAGACGGCTGAGTTCCCAATCAGATTGCGTATCGTATGAGAATTTTTGAGTTTGAGCAACCGGCGCAGACGCAGTATTTGCCTGCAACGCGCCGAAAATCATTTTTTTTGTAACGGGGCGCAAACCTTCCCAAACACTTTCGACTCGCGCACCGAGGTCTTTAATCATCATTTCAACAAAAACAGTTTGCAATAATTTCGTGGGTTTGTAAATAGAAACTTTATTTCGGGGTTCGATTTATCAAACGAGTTTGTGTTTCGCTTAATACTTTTTCGCGTTCTTTATCGCTTGTTCCTTCGGGAAAAACTTCGACCAGCGCAAACGGCGTGTTGCTCAAATGGCGAATTTCCCACGCTTCATTTTTATTTGAAACGCGGGAAAACCATAAAGCATCAAGCTTTGACGAAACGATTTCCATGTTGCCGAATAAATTTTCCGTCAAATTTTCGCGCAATTTGTCAGAAAGCAAAACACGGCGTAAAATCCAGCCGTGTTTTGCATAAAGCGCGAGTATATCACCGATTTCCTTGCCGCTTATCATTTGTTCGTGGGCGCGGTGTTCGTTTTCGGCGCGGTCGTGTTGTTCATCTGCGGAATGTTCGGCATATTTTTCAGCGTGCCGCCGTTTTTCGGAACAATCATCTGGACGTTGCCGTTGTTGGCGTTTGGCGGTGTAAGCGGAACGAGATTGTTGCTCGTCGAGTTTGCCGCTTCTTGCTCTTTCACGGATTGTCCGGGCGCGGGTTTTTGATAACTTCCTTTGAACATATCGCCGATGGCGAGCTTCCAGCCGAGATTTTTTATCGAAACGACTGCGCCTGCTTCGGTAAGTTTTTGTTTGATGCTTTCAGCTTGAACATTCGTGTATCCGCCGATTGATTGCGGAAGTTGATTGACAAATTCACCTGCTTTTTCAGCCGGTATCTTCATATCGTCCGTAACGATTTTTATAATCGCTTCCCGATTTGCTCCGGCAGATTCGACCGTGATTTGCGATTCATAAATAAACGGCAAATCTTCCCAAACTTTGTCTTTATTTTGAACTTCGAGCGCACCAAAACCGTCTTTGATGCGTTCGTCGCGCATCGGCGGCAGATTTTCCTGAAAAGTCGTCGCCGTAAAACCGTTGGCAAGAACTTCTTCAATCGTTTTCTTTTGCTGACCGGAAACGAATCCGGCGAAACCGATAGAATTTTCGCTCATCATTGCTTTGATTTTTTCAGTATCTTTATTTTTCACCGCCGCAAAAAGCATTTTATAGGCTTCGGTCGGAGATTTCGCGTCGCCGACAGGTTGTTTTTTTACATCAAATTTTGCCGGTTGTGAAAACCACCAAACTCCGCCGCCAATCAACGCCGCCAAAAATACGCCCAAAATAATATAGAGATTTTTGTTAGAACTTTTTGTTACCTCTGCAACTTCAGCTTCGGCAGATTTTTTCTTATCACTTTTCATCTTTTAAAAATACAACTCACAAAAAAAATATAAACGGAGCGAGTCTTTATAAAACTTGTCAGATTTTGCGCCGTTTTAAAAAAGTATAGATAGTAATTAGGTAAAAAGTAAAAGGTAATAAGATAAAACTTTGAAATCGGCTTTACCTTTTACCTTTTACCTTTTACCTTTTTCTGTTCGTAAGTTATTATTTTAGCGAAGCAAAACGATGAAATATTGTCCGAAATGTCAAACGAATTATGCCGATGAAACTTACGAATTTTGTTTGCAAGACGGCACACTTTTGGTTGTTTATACCGACGCGCAATCATCGCCTCGTCGCGCCGGGCTTGACAGGTTGGGCGCAAATAAAATATCC
>CALMEH010000759.1 GCA_937863115.1 uncultured Acidobacteriota bacterium | reverse complement strand
CGATTCAGCTTGAAACGCGCCCGAAGTATCAATAAAAACAGCATCATTTGTAATGCGCCAATCAACCGCTTTGGTCGGACGAATGATTTTTTGTTCGGATTGGCGTTGGCTCGGCAGATTTTGAAACGTCAAATCAGAACCGATGACGAACGAAGATTTGCCGCTTCTGGTTGCGCCCGCCACGAGATACCACGGCAAAGAATACACTGCATTTCCTGCGCCCGCGAGATTTGAATTTTTTAAGAATTGAACGACTTCTTCCGTGCTTTGTTTAAAATCGCTGTTGTCTGTTGCAGTCGGCGCGGCTTTTTCGGCAGGTTTTTCCGCGTCCGTTTTTTCGCCGGCTTTAGCTTCTGCTTCGGCTTTGGCGGCTTCTTCTTTTTTCTTGGAACGGCGCGATGAAACATAGCCGATAAGCAAAGCAAACGGAATCGAAAGCAGCACGAGCGCAATCACAACGCCTTTTTGCGGAACTTTGATGCCGACCTTATCGCCAAACAACACGATGCCCATCACGATGCCATAAAACGACATAAAGCCGCCAATGCCAAACGCGAATTTTAGTTGTTGAGTGTGCCAAGAAGTCATAATTTACAGGTAAAATCTACGTTCAAAACCTCAAGATTTATTTCAAATTCAAAGGTCTCATCGCTTCATAGAGGAAATACGCCGATGCTACAAACATCCCTATATAGATAACTATTGCCAAACATAGACCGCCGAAGACGGAAACTTTTGCCCAAGTCGGCATTCCGCGTTTTTCGGGCGGTTTGGGTTGATCATTTGCAAACCAGTGCGGAGAAAGTTCGGTCGGTTTGATTTTGCCGACTTTTACGAGGGCGTTGGCGGTTTTTTGCATTGTCGCCAGAAGTTTTTCTTTTTCGTAAATCGCATATCTGCCCTTGAAGCCCAAAAGCATACACATATAGTAAATCTCAACTGCGTCTTGAGTTACTTCGATTTGTTTAATCATCGCTTCGAGCTTATCGAAAAACTTGTTTCCGGCAAGCTGTTCGTTGAAATATTCGAGTTGAAGCGCGTTTTTTTCCCATTCGTTTTTCAAATTAAAGTCGTTTGTCAGAACGGTTTCGTCAACAAAAGCGGCGAGCGCAAATTTTGAAACTTGAATAATTTTGTGATTAAAGCGATAGCGTTCGGCGCGACGTTCAAAATCGGTCAGCATCGAAGCAATTCTCGGGCGCAGTTCCATCGAAGGTTGCACAATTCCGGCTTTCAGACGCAGAATCAAATCGAAAACCGGTCCGGCAAAGGCGACTAAATCATTCTTGGTTACTCTTTCGCTCATAATAAAACCTTATACTTTACTAATGCGTATTTTTTGCCGATTTAATACCAAAAAAACTTAATTTTTTTTATATTACCTCAAATCTGCGAAAAAGTAACGCTAAACATAACAATCTACGAAGTTTTCTCAAATACCTTTGCTACGATACATCAATTCGCCTCAAAACGTAGCAATCCTTTTTAATTTCCATCAAAAATACAAAAAAAACACGAATTTAATAAACGTTTTGAAAATTAATTTTTTTAGGTGTCGCCCGAATTTTGCTTTTTTTTCAGAATCAAGTATTAAAAATAATGCAATGGTGCTTGACAATATATGGAAGCGTGATTATATTGCTTATGAAATTAAAGTTTAAGAATACGAATCGCAATCCTGAAAATAAGGTTATCCCCTGCCGATTCAATGCTTGTTCACTCCTGATTCTCATTCTTATTAAATTAAACAATAGGAGAATTTAATAATGAAAAAAATAATCACAGTGATTTTTGTATCACTCTTTTTGAGCGTTGCGCTCCACGCGCAAACTACAACCACGACACCGAAACCGACTGAAACAACGCAAAAAACTAAAAAAGTAACATTTCGGGCAACCAAAGACCAGATTATACAAGTTCAAAAAATATTAAAGGAAAAAGGCAGTTACGCGGGCGAAGCAGACGGAAAAATGAATGATCCGTTTCGCGCTTCGGTAAAAAACTATCAAAAAGATAACGGCTTACGGCAAAGCGGCACCTTGAATAGGGCAACTTTGGAAAAAATGGGTATTGCTCTAACCGACAAACAGAAAGAAATTCCGGTGAATCCGAATGATTTAAAACCGAGCGGCACAACTGCGGATACGGAAAACAAACCGAAAAAGATAATATTCCGGGCGACAAAGGAACAAATAATGGCGGCGCAGAAAATCTTGAAAGACGGCGGAATGTATGCCGGCGAAGAAACCGGAAAGCTCGATGATGCAACGCGCGAAGGTTTGAAAAAATACCAGACGGCAAACGGCTTAAATGCAACCGGAACTTTGAATCAAGTTACGTTGGAAAAAATGAAAGTGCCGCTGACCGACAAACAAAAGGCGGACGCGGCGAAACAAACTCAGTAAATATTTTTGCGCTTAATTTGAAGTTTTTGCTAAAACCCGCACGAAGTAAGTGTGTGGTATTTCAATAATTTACACACTTACTTCGTGCATGTTTATGCCTTTATCATAAAATAAATAAAGGCTTTCAACTTTAATTAGCTGAAAGCCTCTATTTATCGTTATAAAAATGGTCGGGGCGAGATGATTTGAACATCCGACCTCACGGTCCCGAACCGTGCGCTCTACCAGGCTGAGCCACGCCCCGTTAAGTCAAGTTACAGATTCTAGTTACTTCATAACCGAAAGTCAAACCCGATTACATTTCATTTTCGCTGATGACGGGCATTTCTTCCAACTTGCTTTCTTTTCGGGCTTTTATGTATTCAAAAATAATCGGCAAAATCGAAAGAAAAACAACAACGATGACGACTTTATCAATATGTTCCTCGAGTTTGATACCGAATGCGCTTTCGACTACGCCGCCGAGAAAATATCCGGCGAAAAGCATACTCGTAATCCAAAGCAAACCGCCTGCAATATTGTAGAAAATAAAATCGCGGTATTTCATATCCGCCGCGCCCGCGACAATCGGGGCGAATGTGCGGACAATCGGAACGAAACGCGCCAAAACGATGGTTTTGCCGCCGTGTTTTTCGTAAAATTTGTGCGCTTTTTTTAAGTGATTCGGATTAAAAAATCTCGATTTCGGGCGCGTAAAAACTTTTTCGCCGAGCTTTCTGCCCGAAATATAACCAACCGTATCGCCGACGACCGCTGCCACAAACAAGGAAACGAGCATAATCCAAATATTCAATTTTCCCGCTGCCGCAAAAAGTCCGGCGACAACCAAAAGCGAATCGCCCGGCAGAAAAAATCCGACAGCTAAACCCGTTTCGGCAAAAATTATCAAAAACAATCCGACATAGACGTAATTGCCCATTACTTGGAGCAAGGTGTCAATAATATATTTCGGATTAAGGTAATGCAGTAAATCTGTAATTGTTTCCATACTTCGATTCAAATTTTGAAGTTTTCAATCGCAAATCGCAAATTGCAAATTGCAAATGTCTTCATTTCCAGCCGTGTTCGCCGATAAGCGGCACAAAAGCACACGCGCCGAAGTCTTCGGTTTGAAAACCTTCACGGTTGCGCGTTACGCGAAAAAGATTTTGTGTTTGTTGATTTTTTCCGATTGGAATGACGAGTTTCCCGCCGATTTTCAGTTGATTTAGAAGCGGTTGCGGCAAATGCGGACTTCCGGCGGCAACTAAAATTGCATCAAACGGCGCGAAAGTTTGCCAACCGTTTGTGCCATCGGCGCAAGCTAATTTTACATTTTGAAAACCAAATTGATTTATTTTTTCCTGCGCTTCGTTTGCCAGAATCGGAATGCGTTCGATAGCAAAAACTTGTCCGGCAAGCGCGGCTAAAATCGCGGTTTGATAACCCGAACCCGCGCCGATTTCTAACACTTTCGATTGCAAGTTGAGTTCCAAAAGTTCCGACATTTTCGCCACAATATAAGGCTGAGAAATTGTCTGTTTCGACGAAATCGGCAGCGCATTGTCTTTGTAGGCTTGCGCTTTTAACGCTGTCGGAACAAAAAAATCACGCCGAATCTGCATCATTGCAGACAAAACCCGCTCGTCGCGGATTTTGTAATGTCCGCGAAGATGGTCAATCATTTTTTTACGCGAAATTTCGTATTCGTCCTTCATTTGGATTTAGGATTTAGGATTTAAGATTTAAGATTTTGAGTTTTATCCTAAATCCTAAATCCTAAACTAATTTTCCCAATTTTTTAATCGTTCAATCGCACTATAATTTGTTAAATCGGTTCGCATCGGCGTAATTGAAACGTAATCTTCGTCAATCGCTTCAAAATCCGTGCCGCCTTCCGCGTGAAAACCGATTCGGTGTTCGCCAATCCAAAAATATGGTTTGCCGCGCGGGTCAATGTGTTCGGAAATAATCGGACGCGCGTCTTTGAAACCTTGTTTGGTGATTTTAATCCCAAGCGGTTCGCCCTTTGGAATGTTGACGTTGAGCAAAGTTTTTTCGGGAATTCCTTCGGCGATTGCTTTTTTGACAATTTGTTTGGCAACTTTTATTGATTCGTTAAAATCGGGATTGCGGCTGACAACGAGGCTGAAAGCAATTCCGGGAACGCCCAAAATCGTCGCTTCCATTGCGCCCGCAACCGTGCCGGAATATGTCGCGTCATCACCGAGATTCGGTCCGTGATTGATGCCCGACACACAAATATCGAAAGGCTTTTCCGCTGTAAAAATTTGATTTATTGCTAAAGTTACGCAATCAGTCGGCGTGCCGTCAACCGTCCAATGATGCGCGTCAATTTGCCGAATCCGCAAAGGTCGCGCCAACGTCAAAGAGTGCGATGCGCCCGACATTTCCGATGCGGGCGCAACTACAAAACATTCGCCGATTTCCGACAAAGCGTTTTCCAGCGCAATAATTCCTTCCGAATGATAACCGTCGTCATTGGTTATTAAAATACGAATTTTTTCTGAAGTCATAAAATTTTATTTTAACGCAAAGACGCAAAGATGCTAAGACGCAAAGGAAACGCAATAAAAGTTTTTGTATTAAAAAAGCGTGATGCAAATAAATTCGCATCACGCTTTGAAAACCTTACAAAAATTCTAGCGATTTTGATTTTGGTTCTGGTTTTGATTTTGGTTCTGTCCTTGCCCTTGCCCTTGATTAAACTGGCGAACTTGGCGGAAACGCTTGCGGTTACGCTTGCGGGCGTTTTGCGATTTCAACTTTGCTTTTTGTCCCGGCGGAACAAAATGTGCGTGTTTTTTCAAGTCTTTAATAATTTCTTCCGTAATCACTTTACGCTTAAAACGGCGCAGTGCGCTTTCGATAGATTCGTTATTATTAACTGATATATAAGCCATTGGTTACTTGTTCACCTCCTTTTGTTCGGAGTTTCGACGACCGAGCAAACTAACATTAGACACTTTTTTGTTCGTTTTTGCAAACGATGTTCCAAGTTTCAAGTTCAATGTTCCAAGTCGTAATCGGAAACTTGGAACATTGAACTTGAAACTTGGAACTAATTTAAAGGCAAACCGAGCAGATGACCTTGATAAACGAAATAGATTTTGCCAGCCGTTTCTTCGATCCAAATCTGCATACTGTTCAGATTGATGTCGGGAATTGCGCGAACGGGCGTAAATTTGAAAGTTTTGTCGTTGTAGCGTCCGATTTGTGTGGCTTTTAATTTTTCGTCATAAATCGCCGCCCAAAATTCATTTGCCACGCCGGTTGGTTGAAGCGGACGATAGGTTTGCTGTAAAAACGGGCGAAATTCGCCTTTGACGAGTTGCGCGATTCCGGTTTCTGCGTCGAGCAAATAAAATTCAGGCACTGCCGGACTCGGATTCGGCGTGTTGCTAGTTGGTTGAACATATTCGCCGTCGTATTCGCCATCGTATTGAATTAAACCTTCTTCCGAACGGAAAGATTTGCCTTTGGCGCGATAGATTAAAATCTTGTTGTTTGAAGCGTTAAAGGCAATCGGCATCAAAGTATCGGCGGGCGGAATATTGATTGGAAATTCCTTGCGCGTGTTTAGATTTACCCGCGTCAAAGTTTGCGGTTTAACCCAATCTTCTTCGGATTTTGAAGCGACAACCCATTTACCGTCGCCCGTAACAATCGGATTTTGGAAGGTTCCGTCTTTGATTTTTGTCGCCGCTTGCGAACGGCTGACTTTGAACAAATTATTTTGGTAATAATCAATACCGACGCGGATTTCCGAATTTCCCGAACGAACTTGCCACGCACGCGGGAAAAGATTGAGTCCTTCGGCTTCAGAAACTTGCGTTTCATCAAATAAATACGGCGTTTCGGCAGGTTGCGTCGTGTTTGCGCCGAGCAAGCCGTTTTCAACTTTTCGCCAAGAATAATGATCATATTGCATTCGCAAACGGCGACGTTGTTGCGCTTCGTAACGCGATTGCAGTTGGACATAATCGTCCGAAGGAATTTCGACCGAATTTTCCTGTTTTTCGAGTTGGGTTAATTGTTTTTCGATTTCTTCTCTTTTGGCTTTATCTTCAACCAAAACGCGGAAATCGGCATCTTTTTTCCAGACGGCAAGCGCGTTGAATTTTTTGTCCGACATCATTATTTCCAATCCTTTGACTTTTGATGCCAGCCAATAATTCAGACGCAGATCGCCTTTATCGAAATTATCGAAAAATTGTCGGATTTTCAGAACGGGCGGGGGCAAATATCCGCCCGCTTGGGTAACCGAACCGCCCCGCCCGCCGGCACGTCCGAACATCAAAAACTCGCTGTATGTGCATTCTTCGCAATCACCGCCGAGTGCGGAAAGCGAATCAATCTTGTTTGCCAAAATCGCGTTGAAAAATGCTTCGTATTCTTCCTTCGTCAAATTTCTTTCGGTGTAACGCGCCGTATCTTCGTAGTTCGTATAAACAATTCTGTCCTTAAAAAGCCGCACGACGCGCAAGCCGGCTTCCGCATTTGGCACAAACGCATAAACCGCTAATAAATCAGCATTTTGCTTCATTTCGTTGCGGAGATTTTCTTCAGATTTACGAATTTTGGAAAGATTCGCGCCGCCGAAATAAAATTCGTTGACGGTGTAAAATAGATTGTTCAAACCCTCGCTCGTGTAAGGCGTTTTCACCGAATTCGGCACAAATGCTTCGTTTGCTCCGAGAATGACAATATCATTCGGACGTTTTGCCAAAATCATCTGCCGTGCCTCGACCGAATCTTCGGTTTCCAAATATCTTTCCGCCGCAAGTGCCAGCGTCGGATTCGCGTTCGACAAAAATTCGCCAACCGATGCCAAAGGCAATTTTGCGCGAATCAGTCGCGCACAACCAAACATCGCCGTTTGCGCTTCAACATCGCCACTGCTCAAAACATTTGAATATTCCAATTCTTCTTCGACGACACACGCGCCGAGTCCGCGTCCGATGCCGCTTGAAGCGCGAAGATTCATTAATTCATTCGGCATTTTTTCGCGGGAATCTTTGCGTTTTGCGAGAAAATTCAAAACCGCTTCAACGTCTGCTTCGCCCGCTTTTATTTGGCGAACCGTTTCGAGAAACGCCACGCGCCCTTTCCATTTCTGCATAATTCCGGCGAGAACTTGCGCGACTTGCGGTTTCGTTCGTTTCAAAGCCTTCAAACGCTCGACGGCGCGAGTTGCCAACCCTTCGGAAGGTTCTTCTTGGTCGGCAACATATTTTCCGATAATTATTGGCAAAGGTTGCGGCTCAGTGCCTTCTTCGCCGTAATAGTATTCGGATTTTTGGAATTTTTCCAAACCTTCGGGCGTGGAAATCAGCGTTGCATATTGTTCGAGCGAAGTCATCTGTTCGGCATCGCCGATGCCGCCCGTTGCCACCAATGCGCCGACAATATATTTGCGATATTCGACGTTTTGTTCTTCTGCGAGTGCGCCGCGCAAAGCGGGAACAGCGCGAAGGTCTTTATATTTCGCCAAAGCAAGTGCGGCATATGCGCGATTGACTTCTTTTTCGTTCTGCACGACGGCAATTAATCCCGGCACAGCTTCGGGAAAATCGGCTTCGGCGTAAAAAGTTATCAGCGTCAAACGCTGACTTTCGCTGGCAGGTTTTGCCCATTTCGCGTCTGAAAGCCAAGGAAGCAGAGCTTCGAGTAATGCTTTATTCGTTTTATCGAGCGAATTCATCAAATTACGCACAGCGGCGGAACGGGCGGCGAAATTACTGCTTTTCGTCAGACGAATCATCGCTTCGGTAAATTTTCCCGGTTTCGATACGGAAAGCATCGTCGTCAAACCGGTGTAGCCGTTATCCTGAATTGTCAGCAAAGTTTCGTCTTCGAGCAGAGAAATATACCATTCGTCGCGCCCGTCCCAATCGCCCGAAAGCGAAAGCGCATCAAGAGCCAAATCGCGCATCGCCCAAGTTGCTGATTTATCTTCGACAATCTTTTTCAATTCGCCGCGCCAACGGTCAATATCGCTCGAATTGTCTTCGGCAAGCGCGTGTTCGTAAGAAACCCATTTCGCCAAAATCTGCGAATAAGGTTGCGAAGAATCATACAACAATCGGTCAACATACGGTTTTGCCGAATCCCAATCAACCCGCGCCAATGCACGCAAAATGTCCTGTTCGGTGTTAGCGACATAATTATTTTGATCTTTAATTTTTGAAGCCTTGTTAATCAAATCGCCGAGATAATATCGGCTGTTCGTTTTGAGCCAATTTTCAACCGATTCGCGCAGATAATCTCCGCCTTCTTCATCGTTCTTTTCAGGCATACTGTCATAAATTTGTTTGACTTTATCGCCGATTTCCGGTTTGACGGGCAGAATATTTAAAAAATTAACGATTTCTTCCGTGTTTTCGGCAGAATAATCGAGCAGTCGTTCGATGGTTTTGGCGGAAGGTTTGATTTGATACGAAAGACGCGAAAACTTGCTGTTTTGGTTTGTCCAATAATCAACCAAATCTTCAATCGGCGCATCATCGGGCGGAACATTATCTTCGGACAAAAACTCCGCGTCGCGTTCGCGTTTCGGTTTTTCTGTAACGTAAGAAAAATCACGCGGCGCGGGCGCGGGTAAATCCAAAATTTGCTTCAATAAACTATCAATTTTAGCATTTTGAGCAAATCCGTTTGAACAGAAAAAAAGACACAGAAGCAAAGCACAGACAGATGATTTTGACATTAGAAAAAGCGACTCCTTTCGCAAACCTTTAGACGCGATTATCTGACTTTTGTTGCCATATAGCAAGAAAAAAGTTGCCCGACTATATGAAATTTAATTTGAATGTTAGGTAGCCGAATAAATTTGGACAAAAAAGCCGCAATTTGTTAGACTTTAGCTTAGTTTTCAAAATAATGGCTAACTCCCGAATGTTAGCTAAACTGTTAAAATTTTTTGGATAACAATAATTTGGCAATCTCCCAAATTATTGTTTCTATAGTTTTAGGAATTTAATAGTATGTTTAGTGATAATTTCAGACGCGGCGAAGGCGGCGAAAAAAAGATAGGCTCGAAAGCCGCCTCGAAACTTGCGGATTTAAGTTGGAAAGCGTTTCAATCGTTTAATAAACTTGCGCCCGAAGGCAGATCAATTCAACCTAAATGGGCAGCAGAACCGCTTTTGAAAAGTTATGAACGCACCGCGCCGCCGCTCGGTTTTCCGCGTGAAACCGATTCGCTTTGTCCGAAATGCGTCAAGCAAGTGCGCGAAGGTGTCATCAATAAAGAAATTCCGCTCGAAATCTTGATGAATTCGCATCCGGGCGAAATCAAGGCGCAGATTTTGGAAGAAAACGGTCAGGTGATTATGCGTAAAACCTGCCCGACGCACGGCGAATTTGAAGACGTTTTGGCGACCGATGCGAAGTTTTTGGAGCGTATCGAAAGTCTATTTTTCGGGCGCGATTTCAAATCGGCGGAAGATTCGCACGTTCATCATCACGGCACATCGGACATCAAATATGGACGCGGCGCGGTTTTGACCGTTGACCTGACAAACCGCTGTAATATGATGTGCAATCCGTGTTTTATGGACGCAAACCAAGTCGGCTACGTTCACGAACCGACGTTTGAAGACACGAAACAGATTTTGGACAACGCTGTTTCATTCAAACCGCGTCGTCAAATCATCATTCTATTTTCAGGCGGCGAACCAACGCTTTCGCCATACTTTTTGGATGCGGTGGCTTATGCGAAAAAGATCGGCTTTTACCGAATCTTAGCCGCGACAAACGGCATTCGTTATGCCGAAGACATCGAATTTTGCAAACAGGCAAAAGAAGCCGGACAACACGGCGTTTATCTGCAATTTGACGGCGTTTCGGAAGAAAAAAATAAACATCGCGGTGTCGGCAATCTGTTTGATGTTAAATTAAAGGCAATCGAAAATCTCGCATCGGTCGGCATCAAAGTTACTTTGGTTACAACGATTGTTAATTCGATAAATAACGATGCAATCGGCGAAATCGTCAAATTTGCGGCGGAAAATATTGATAAAGTTCAAACGATTGCGTTTCAACCTGTGAGTTTTACGGGCAGAGATGAAGATGTTTCCGACAAAGATCGCAAACAGCAACGCTACACTTTGGCGGGAATGACGCACGATTTGAAAAACCAATTAGACGACAAACTCGCGCTCGAACCTCTGCGCGATTGGTTTCCTTTAAGTTCTTATTCGGCTTTTACTTCCGTGATGGATATGTTGCAAGGCGCAGACGCGCCGTGGGGCTGGTCATCGTGTAATTGTCATCCGAACTGCGGGATTTTCACGCTCGTTGTCGTTAATAAAAAGACGAACCAAATGCGTTCGCTGTTCGAGTTTTTTAATTACGAGCAATTTATGAAAGATGTCGCCGTTATCACCGACACGGCGCGTGGGAAAAAATTGACAATGGCGCAACTCGGAATGGCGATTATGCGAAATTACAACGCATCAAACGCGCCTGAAGGTTTCCCGATTTCGCAAATCTTGAATCTTTTCAAACCTTCGTCGGCAAATTCTAATTCAGACAGAAACGATAGAATGCAAACGCGCACCGAAGAAGACGTTTGGCGCGTCCTGTGCGTCGAAGGAATGTGGTTTCAAGACCTTTTTACCTACGATTTCCGCCGAACGGAAATGTGCGTCATTCCCTACGGCACACAGGAAGGAGAAGTTTCATTTTGCGCCTACAACACCGGAGTCGGCTGGCGGCAAATCATCGAAGAAATGCACAAAACCGCGTCACTTTCGGAATGGTATAAAAATCACGGTCGCCACGCCGTCTATGCCAAAGGTAAGGAAGTTCCCGGAATTGCGAAAACGCGCTCGTTGTCGTTGCCTGTAATTGCGAAAGTCTTGCAGGAAGATTTGGATAAGCCTACCGTTACGCCGTATTTGGTTGAGGAAAAAGGCGAAACCGTTGGCATTTAGAAAATTTAGCGAAATATTTAACCGATGCGAGAAGAATCAAAAGAATTTTGGAAGAAAATTTTGAACGGTTTTTTGAGCGTCGGTTTTATTTTGACCGCGATTTTTTTATCGGCTTGCCCGAAACGTCTGGTTGGTGGTTACGAGATAAAAGACGGCAAAGTTATTTATCAAACGGGTTTGCAAGGTTTGGGAACGACGCATTCGTTTGAGGTCGAAGGGGCAGATGCCGCGAGTTTCGATGCACTCAACAAAAGTTATGGCAAAGACAAAAATAACGCCTATCTTTATGGCAAAATTATTCCGAACAGCCACGGCGCAACTTTCAAAATTGTCCGCGAACCTTACACGATTGACCAAAATCACGTTTTTTACGCCACCGAAATAATCAGCGACAAGCCGCAGAATTTCAAAATTATCATCGAAACCGAGAAAAACACTTTTGCCTCCGATGGCGAAAAAATCTTTCTCGGCAAAATGCTTTTTTTTCCCGAAAGTGTTGATTTACAAACATTTGAGCAAATCGGCAAAACAAATTATTTCCGCGACAAGAATCACGTCTTTACGGCAAATCGTTTGATTGACGGAGCTGATCCGCGAACTTTTGAAGTAAATCCGCGATTCAATGAAAAATACGCGAAAGATAAATCGAATGTCTTTTACGCCGCTTCAAAAGTTGATGGTTGCGATGTCGCCACGCATCAAATCATTGACGAAAATTATCACAAAGACCAAACGCACGTTTTCTTCGTTTTGAAAAAATTCAGCGATGATGCTGCAAATTTTGAAAAATTGTCGGAAGTCTTTTCGAGAGACGGCAAATTTGCCTATTGGAAAAGCACGAAAATCAGCGATGATGCAAAAAACTTTGTCGCTTTTCCGTCGGAAAAATCAGATGCCTACGCCAAAGACAGCCGCACGGTTTTTTGGTGCGACAAAAAGATGGAAAATGTTGATATTGCAAGTTTTGTCGGATTAAATCATCATTACGCAAAAGATAAAAACAAAGTCTATTTTGCCGCCGGAAACTTAAATTTGCCGCGAATTTTGGAAAAAGCCGATGCCGCAACCTTTGAAATCGTCAAAAATGAAGACGGCATTGATGCAAAAGACAAAGACAACTTCTTCAACTTTGGCACAATCCGCAAACCGCGCTAAGAAATCAATTCCAATAATTTTTCAAGTCCTATTTTTACGTCTGCGCCCAAATGCACGCGCAACGCCCGACGTTCTCTATCAAGCAAAACCTGAAAATCGCCTCGCGCTTGTGCGGTTTTGACCACTCCGAACGTAAATTTTTGTTCGGGAACGTCGAAATCTTCCGCATCATCGGACGTGATTTGCAGAAAAATGCCGTTGTTTGCGCCGCCTTTGTAGGCTTGTCCGGTCGAATGCAGAAATCGCGGTCCGAAACCGAGACAGGTTGCCACTTTGTAATTCGCCAAAACTTTATGACGGATTCTTTGCAGGAGAATTTCGTTTTCGTAATTCATTTCGATATAAGCCAAAAGCGCGAAATAATCGTTTTCCTTGATGCGCGAAAAATGCCCTTTCAAGTAATTTGCCAAAGTTTTTTCTTCGACAATCGCGTCTAATTCATCAGAATTTTTTTCATCAGTAAATAATTTAATGCCGTCCGACTCAAAAAACGGCGTTTCTTCGGGCAATGCGCCGGTTTGCTCGTATTCTTCGGTAATTTTTTTAGCTTCGATTTTGGCAGATTCAACGTCTGGCTGATTGAACGGATTAATTTGCATAATCGCGCCCGCGACAGCCGTGGCAAATTCCCAGCGGAAAAATTCTTGCCCAAGGCTTTTTGTGTCCGCGAGTTCGATTCTGACAACGGGTTGACCTTGCTTTTCGAGTTTGTAGATGTCCTGCAATTCTGTTGCGTGTTGAAGCGTTAAATAAACAAAAACGCGGTCGTTGCCGTAGTTTTTCTGAACGCCTTCGCGGTCAATCGGAATTATTGAAACGCCGTTTTTTCCGGTGCTTTCAGCGATTAATTGTTCAAACCACGCGCCCAAATCGTAAATTTCGGGCGAAATCAGAATCGTCAATTTGTCGCGCCCGTGTGCGTGTGCCGTGCCGAGAATCGTTCCCAGAATCGCGCCCGGTTTTTC
>CALMEH010000758.1 GCA_937863115.1 uncultured Acidobacteriota bacterium | reverse complement strand
ACAAACGGCACGAGCGGAAATTTAATCACGCTCGATGGTTCGCCGAATCTGGCATACAGCGGACAAGTTGCTTTTACGCCACCTTCCGATGCAGTGCAAGAATTTAAGGTTCAGACCAATAGTTTCGACGCGCAAAGCGGATTCACCGCCGGTTCGACCGTCTATGTCGCGTTGAAAAGCGGCACGAACAAATTTCACGGCTCGGCTTATTTCTTTGACCGCAATCAAGGACGCACAGCAAACAACTTTTTTAACAATCGTGTCGGACGTGAACGCCCTGACCGTCAATACAACCGTTACGGAGCAGTTGTGAACGGTCCGATATTTAAGGACAAAACATTCTTTCTCTTTTCATACGAAAGACAAAAAGACAATGTCGCGCAACCGACAACTTATACCGTGCCGACAATGTTGATGCGAACCGGCAATTTTTCCGAATTGATTGTTGATCAGACAAACATCGCGGCGGCGGCAAATACGGTAATTTACAATCCGTTTTCGGGAACTTTGAGCGGCAGTAACGTTGTCCGCACATCTTTCGGATGTCCGACGACAGGCGCAGTTCCGGCAGGTTCGAGTTGCAATATTCTTCCTGCAAATCTGATCTATGCGCCGGCATTGAATTTCCTCAAATATTTCCCACAGCCGAACCAACCCGGAATCGTTAATAACTACATTACAGACCAAAATCTCATTCGTCCGTATCGTTCATATCTTGTCAGAATTGACCAGAATTTTAATGATAATAACCGAATGTTCGTCAAGTATTATCACAGCCGCAACACGGAAGACCGATACAATTTGACAGGCGAAGCAGATTCGATTTTTCGCGGCTATGAAAATCGTCGCAACAACGGCGGAAACATTGATTTTACATCAATGATTTCGTCGAATTTTATTTTGGACATTCGCGCCAGCTACAATCAATTTAAGTTGCTGCGCTATCAAGACGGACAACCTTCGGCGGCGGAATTGGGCTTTACGGGAATTCCTTCAACGCGACGCGACGGACTTTTTCCGCGCTTCGATTTCAGAAATTATCTGACGGTCGGTTCTCTGCGTTCGGATTACAACGCCGGACAAGAACGTCCGTTCGATATGTATTCGATTCAGCCGACGGTTACGCAAATCTTGGGAAATCACACAATTAAATACGGTTGGGATTATCGAAACCTGCGTGAAAGATTTTCGACCGGTGGTTACAGTTCCGGAAGATTTTTCTTTGATGGAACTTACACGATGCAGGCATCAAATTCCGGCGCAACGCAGCGCGACCGACCGGGACGCGATTTGGCTTCGTTCCTTTTGGGCATTCCCGTTGGCGGTTCAAACAGTTTGATTGACAACCCGACAAGCTACGATACTTCTTCGAGTTATATGGGATTCTTTTTCCAAGACGATTTCCGATTTTCGCAAAAACTGACGTTTAATCTCGGTTTGCGTTACGAATACGAAACGGGCGTGAAGGAAAAAGACGGCAAAATCGTTGTTGATTTCGACCGCAATGTTGCCAGCCCGATAGCGGCGCAAGCACTTATAAATTACAATGCCAGCATTCCCGCAGGCGTTCCGCTCGGTTCTTTCCAAGCCTTGAAAGGCGGTTTGATTTTTGCCAACGATGGTAATCAGAGGAATCAAAAAGCCGACATCAACAATTTCCAACCGCGCATCGGCGTTTCCTACGGGCTTGATGATAAAACCGTAATTCGCGGCGGATTCGGAATTTTTACTTCGCCGTTTCAAATCGGCGCAATTTTCCAACCCGGTTTTTCGACACCGACGCTGTTCACGCCTTCGACAAATAACGGTTTGACGTTTGGTGCGACATTAGCTAATCCGTTCCCGAACGGCATTACGCCGTCACCGGGTTCGGCACTCGGATATTTGACTTTTACAGGGCGCGATGTAACTGCTTCAAACGCACTCGGACCAACGTCCGCCGTTCTTTCAAACGAACGCAAAAATGCTAATTTTGCGCGGTTTGTATTCAGCATTCAGCGCGAATTGCCGTATAAATTCGGTATCGAACTTTCGTATGTTCTCTCGCGTGGCTATAATTTGGCTGTCAACCGCGAATTGAACGCAATTCCGCGTCAATATCTGAACAATTTCCAAGGTGTTACGGATGCCGCCACGATTACCGCAGGAGTTACGGCGGTCAATACATTCTTAAATGCAACCGTAGCAAATCCTTTGCGCGGTTTGATTGTTGACGGCGGAGCATTCGGCGCGGCAACGATTCAACGTCGGCGTTTGCTGACACCGTTTCCGCAATTCGGCAATGTCGCCGTTACCGAATACAACGGCACAAGCAATTATCAAGCCTTCCAACTGCAAATAGTTAAACGATTTACAAAAGGTTTGTCATTTAACGGTTCATACACTTTTTCGAGCGAGCATCAAAAAACCCAATATCTGAATCCGCAAGACACGGATTTGATTGATATTATTTCGCCGACCGAAAGACCGCATCGCATTACGTTATCGGGAATTTACGAATTACCGTTCGGACGCGGACGATCTTTCGGCAACGATTGGAATCCGTGGGTTGATGCTTTCTTGGGCGGCTGGCAGATGCAAGGCGTTTATGAACGTCAATCGGGCGAACCGCTGCAATTCGGAAACGTCTATTACGGTGGCAATCCGGCGGATTTGAAAAATCGGATTGGCGAGAAAAACGAAGCAGGTTTGCGCTACGGTGTTGATATTCCGGCGTTTGATACAGCAGGATTTTTTATCAATGGTGCGGCTCCGGCATTTGCCAACAACTTTACGAGCAGTTCGGCAAACACTCTGCGATATTTCCCTTTCACGATGAGCAATTTCCGCAATCAACGCTTCTTAAAATTCGATTTGGGATTATCGAAAAACTTTAGAATTCGTGAAGGAATGAAAATTCAAATCAGAGTTGAAGCGATCAATGTGTTGAATTCGCCGTATTTTTCGGCACCGAGCCTTGATCCGACAAATGCGGCTTTCGGATTTACCGCAGCTCCGACGCGGCAACCGCCGAGAGATATTCAAATCGGTGCAAGATTCACATTCTAAAGATTTAGGATTTAGGATTTAGGATTTAGGATTTTGCTAAATACCAAAGAATCCGCAATCCTAAATCCCAAATCCCAAATCCGCTTGGCGCAGTATAAGCCTTTTGTCTTTCTCCTCTGACATCTGGCTTATACTGCGAATTTTTAAAGTTTTAATGAGAAATATTCTGACAATCGCATTATTTTTGATTTTCTTCGCATCGGCACATGCCGAAATCAAATCCGATTTGGTTGTCGCGCAAGACGGAAGCGGTAATTACAAAACGGTTTCGGAAGCGATAAACAAAGTTCCCGAAAATAATAAAAAACGCTTTACAATTTTCATCAAAAAAGGCGTTTACAATGAACAAATTCGCATTCCCGCGAATAAACCATACATTTCTTTAATCGGCGAATCAGCCGAAAACACAAAGTTAAGTTTTAATATTTCCAACAAAATCGCCGGCACAACTTCTGCCGCCTACGCTTTTTACGTCGGCGGACACGATTTTCACGCGGAAAATCTGACATTTGAAAATTCGCACAAATTTGAAAAAGGCGGACAAGGACAGCAAGCCGTCGCAGTTTTAAGCGAAGCCGATAGATTGATTTTCAAAAATTGCAAATTTTTGGGCTGGCAAGACACACTTTACGCAAAAAATGGTCGTCAATATTTTGAAAATTGCTACATCGAAGGCAACGTAGATTTTATCTTCGGACAAGCGACGGCGGTTTTCGATAAATGCGTAATTCATTCAAAAAGCGATGGTTATATCACTGCGCCGATGCGTTTTGCCGCCGATGAACCGAGCGGATTTGTTTTCAATAACGCCAAATTAACCGACGCGAATATCGAAAAAGGTGTATATCTCGGACGACCTTGGCGAGCATTTGGCAGAACAGTTTTTCTAAATTCGGAAATGGGCGCACATATTTTTCCCGAAGGTTGGAATAATTGGGGTAAAACTGAAAACGAAAAAACTGCTTATTTTGCTGAATTTAATTCAACAGGCGCAGGCGCGAAAAGGCAAAGCCGTGCAAAATGGATTCATCAACTTTCAAAAAACGAAGCAAAGCAATTTGAAACCAAAACATTTTTGAAGGGCAAAGACGGTTGGAATCCGAAAAAAGCAAAAAATGATTGGCTCGAAAAAACCAAACCCGATTGGAAATTGGTTTCGTGGAACGAAGTTTTTAAGCAAACTCCGCTTTGGTATGAAACCGATGAAGCGGCGCGGATTGCAGATCAAGTCGTTTTGTATCAACGCGATAACGGCGGTTGGGAAAAAAATCTCGATATGAGCGGAATGCTCACGCAAGCCGAGCGCGAAAAACTTGTTCGGGAAAAATCGGACATTTCCGAAACAACAATCGATAATAAAACTACCTACACACAAATCAATTTTTTAGCAAAAACGATCTCGGCAAGTTTGCGAAAAACAACGCCGCCGACAAATTTTCCGAAACATAAAGAAGCGTTTTTCAAAGGTTTGGATTATTTGCTCTCAATGCAATACGAAAACGGCGGGTTTC
>CALMEH010000757.1 GCA_937863115.1 uncultured Acidobacteriota bacterium | reverse complement strand
GCGTTCTGGGCGGGAAACCTGGGATGCGTTTCCCGCATTGCAAACAATTCGCCCACCCGCCGTAAGTTCCGATAACTGTATTCGCGCCGCGATTTCCGGCTTCAATCGCATCTTCGCCCATCCATTCGTCGCAAACTCTGGTGCAGCGTTTACAGACGATACATCTCTGCGGATCGTTGGCAACAATCGGCGACAGAAATTTTTCCGGCATTGCATTTTTCTTTTCGGTAAAGCGTTCTTCAACATCGCCCCAATCGAAAATCATTTCCTGCAATTCACACTCGCCGCCGCGGTCGCAAACCGGACAATCGAGCGGATGATTCGCCAGCAAAAATTCGCCCATCGAACGCTGCGCTTTTTCGATTTCGTCCGATTGCGTCGTTACATTCATCCCGTCCGTGCAGGTAATCGTGCAAGAAGCCTGAAGTTTCGGCATTTTTTCAATCCGAACCAAACACATCCGACACGAAGCCTGCAAAGCAAGGTCTTTGTAATAGCAAAACGAAGGAATGCCGAAACCGCGCTCGTTGCAAGCATCAATCAGCCGCGAGCCTTTTTCGACCTCGAATTCCTGTCCGTTAATTGTAACTTTGATAAGTTCTGACATTTTCAAAAATTAAGAATTATTCTTCTGATTTTGTTGTTTCTACTTTCGGTGCGGCAGTATTTTTCTTTTTGCCTTGCGGACGTGTTTTGCCGTAGCTTCCGGCAAAAATTTTGCCTCGTCGTGTTCTTTTATCGCCTCTTCCCATAATAATTTAACTCCTTTTTTAATAATTAATTGTTGCCGTTGTTTGGCAGTAAATGTTTCTTGAAATCTTCGGGAAAACGCTTGACCGCGCCTTGGATTGCCCAAGCCGCCGCGTCGCCCAAAGCGCAAAAACTTTTTCCTTCAATATTGTCAACCAAATCTAAAATCAGTTGTGCGTCTTCCGGTCGTCCGCCGCCATCGGCGATGCGTGTGAAGATTTTCGTCAACCAATCTGTTCCTTCGCGGCAAGGTGTGCACCAACCGCACGATTCGTGTTTGTAAAATTCGGTCAGATTTTTAGTCGAATCAACAATGTCAACCGTTTCATCCATCACGATAAAACCGCCCGAACCGACGAGCGAACCGGCTTCGACTAAACCTTCATAATCCATTCTAACCTTTTTACCGAAAATTTGATCGGCACGCATTGCATAAACCGACGAACCGCCGGGAATACAAGCCTTTAGCTCGTGTCCGTTACGAATTCCGCCGCAGTCTTCCATAATGAACTTTTCCATATCCATATAGCCCATCGGAAGTTCATAAACGCCCGGTTTTTTGACGTGTCCCGAAACTGACCAAAGTTTCGTTCCGCCCGATTTTTCCGTTCCCAAATTATGCCACGCTTCGCCGCCCATTTCGATAATTTGCGGAATTGCAGTCAAAGTTTCGACATTATTGACCACCGTCGGACATGCATAAAGTCCTTCGATTGCGGGGAACGGCGGCTTCATCCGCGGATGTCCGCGATAACCTTCCAAACTCGATAAAAGCGCGGTTTCTTCGCCGCAGATATACGCGCCCGCGCCAGTATGTGTGTAAAATTCGCAATTAAAATCGCTTCCGAGAATGTTTTTGCCGACGAGATTTGCCGCTTTCGCTTCCTCGATGGCTTTATCCATTATGTCGATCAAATAACGATATTCGCCGCGATAATAGATGTAACAAGCCTCGCTTCCGAGCGCGAAAGCCGCGATCAACATTCCTTCGATCAGCGCGTGCGGATCGAGTTCGAGCAAATATCTGTCCTTGAATGTTCCCGGCTCGCTTTCGTCGGCATTACAAACAATATATTTCTGCTTCGGCGAATCACGCGGCACGAACGACCATTTCATTCCCGTCGGAAAACCCGCGCCGCCGCGCCCGCGCAAGGCAGACGCTTTGACTTCGTTAATAATATCGTCCGACGACATATTCATCGCCTTTTTCAGCGACGCATAACCGCCGTTTTCCTGATAAACCTTGAGCGTATGCGAGTCTTTCAAATGAACTCGCTTCAACTGCAAAGGCTCACATCCGATTGCTTTGATTTCCATAAACTACTTGTAATAACCCGACAAAATTTCAACGACTTTTCCGTTAATATCGCTCTTTTTTATTGTTGTAGGTTTCCAAAATCTGCTGTCCCAACTGTTCGGGCGATTATCGCCCAAGAGAAAATATTCATCTTGCGGCACAGTAAGCACGGCAAAATTATCTGCCGATTCGATTTTCCGAAAAGGTTCATCTAAAAGAACATCGTTGATGAAAACCTTTCCTTTCTTGATTTCAACCTTCTCTCCGCTTAAACCAATTATCCGAAAAACAAACTTCGTCCGCTGATTATTATCCCAAGGAACAGGCGGAGAATCAAAAATTACAATGTCAAACCTTTCAATTTTCGCGCCGAGTTTGAAGCTGACTTCTTCAGTAATCAAGCCGTCGCCGGGATTTATATTCGGCGACATCGCTTCGGTCGGGACTTTATAAGCGCGAACGGCACAGCCGATTGCCAAACAACAAAAAACTAAAATTGTGCAGATGCTAAATGCTCGCATTTTATTTTAATGAATCCAAGATTTTATCAACCTTTTCGGTCGTCAAATCTTCGTGATAATCAAAATTTATCTGCATCATCGGCGCTGTTCCGCAACTTCCCAGACATTCGACACGCGACACCGTAAATTTTTCGTCCTCAGTCGTTTCGCCGACGTGAATGCCTAATTTATTGCAAATATGTTCGGTAATATCAGGTTCGCCCATAATGCGGCACGACAAAGTTTTGCAAACTTGAATGTGATATTTACCGATTTTGCGAAGATTGAACATCGAATAAAACGTCGCTGTTTCCCAAACGTCTGTAACTTCCAAATCCAAAAATCGCGCCAAATAATTCACGCCCGCGTTATCAACCCAGCCTCGTTCGCGCTGAATCACGAACAGCAAAGGAATAAGCGCGGAACGCTTTCTCTCTGCCGGATATTTCGTCAAATGCGACTCCATTTCCGCCACGATTTCGGGCGAAAATTCCGCTACTTCGTCCGTATAAACGATTTGGTTTGTAAAATCTGTTGCAACTGCTGATGCCATAAATTTTTAAGCAAAAACTTTCTCCTCTAATTTTTCCAAACGAAAGTCAATCTGATGTAGAGTTTCAGTTTTTTCAGGGAGTTCTTCAATTTTATCGGTTATCAAATGTAAATCTGTTTGAATGTTTTCAAGTTCTGTCTCAAACTTTAACCCCTTTTCATTCAATGATTGAATTTCCTTCTTTATTTCAGCAATTCGATTTAACATTTCAATAACTCTGGTTATTGAATCACTCAATCTTTCAGAATTTATTCTTACTTCTTTTTTTAGTAATCTTAAATCTCTTGAATTATTATCTACCTTTTTATCTAACTCATTGAATCTTTCTTCATAACTGCCGAGTTTTTGGATAATTAAATCCATCTTTCGCGTCATTTCTGCTTGAAATCTGTTTTCGTCAGTCATAAGTTTACCTGTCAATTTCGCCTAAAACAATATCTAACGAACCGATAATTGCAACGACATCGGCGACCATTTCGCCTTCGCTCATCAATGGCAAGGCTTGTAAATTGACAAAACTCGGACCGCGAAAATGAACTCTTTCGGGTTTCGGTCCGCCGTTTGATTTCATATAAACGCCAAGTTCGCCTTTCGAGGCTTCAATCGCGTGATAAACTTCGCCTTCGGGAACATTGAAACCTTCCGCGACAATTAAGAAATGGTGAATCAGCGAATCCATATGTTTCCGCATATCGTCGCGGTCGGGTAGAACGATTTTCGGCGCATCGGCTTTCGTCGGTCCCGGTTTTAATCTGTCCAACGCCTGTCGGACAATCTTCCACGATTCCCGTAATTCGCGCATCCGCACCAAAAATCTCGACCAGACATCGCCGTCCTTTTCGACCGGAATTTCAAAATCGTAGGTTTCATAACCTGTATAGGGATTGTCGCGCCGCAAATCAAGATCAACGCCGCTTGCTCGAAGAGACGGTCCCGTCAATCCGAAATCAATCGCATCTTCTCTTGAGATAACGCCGATGCCCATCGTCCGCGATTGCCAGATTGTATTGCCGGTAACGAGCGTTTCAAAAGTGTCTAGTGCTTCGGGGAAACCGTCCAAAAACTGTCTGACGCGGCGTTCAAATCCGGCAGGCAAATCCATCATCAAACCGCCGATGCGGAAATAGCTCGGTGTCATTCGTCCGCCCGAAGCCGCTTCGATCAAATTCAAAATCTTTTCGCGTTGACGAAAAGCGAAGAAGAAAACGCTCATCGCGCCGAGATCGAGTGCGCCCGTGCCGAGCCAGACCATATGCGAGGCAATGCGCTGAAGTTCACACATTAAAACGCGGATAACTTGTGCGCGTTCGGGAATTTCCAAATCAAGCAATTTTTCCGCTGCCATCACATACGCGAGATTGTTTCCGAGCGGATTTAAGTAATCCATTCGGTCGGTGATGACGATGCCTTGCTGATATTTTTTATATTCAAACAGCTTTTCCATTCCCGTATGCAAAT
>CALMEH010000756.1 GCA_937863115.1 uncultured Acidobacteriota bacterium | reverse complement strand
TGTCCCGATTGACGGCGATTTTGACGGCGACGGACGCAACGATTTGGCAATCTATCGTCCGAACGGCGAATGGTGGCATCAGAAAAGTTCTAACGGAGTAGTTTTCGCGGCGCAATTCGGACAAGCGGGCGACAAACCCGTGCCGGGCGATTACGACAAAGACGGCAAAACCGACATTGCCATCTGGCGACCTTCAAACGGAAATTATTTTGTCCTGAGAAGCAGTGATAACTTCACTACTTTCTTCGGATTTCAATTCGGTGCAAGCGGCGACATTCCCGTCGGCACGGCAATTTTCCCGTGAACAAACTGAGGCTTTTCGGGATTTTTCAAAATGAACACGAAGGCAAATATCTCCCATATAAAATTAAAAGGACAATAAAAAAATGATTGGATTTAAATTAAGTGCGACCAGCACGACAAATTTTACATACAGCTATGACCACTATACCGAAGGCGATTTTTGGATTGCGGACGCAATTACGGCGATGTCGAAGATTCCCGGACTCGGTTATGGCGGCAAAATTATCGGGCAAGGCGGCAAGAACAAAGACGCGATTAACGCTTCGCTGTCCTTGCTTTCAAAAAGTTATTTGATTCAACTCGGCGACGTTCGCAATCAGATGGGCGTAACGGTCGAAGGTGTCGGCGGCACATATTTGGCGCACGGTTTATTTAACATCAACGGTATAAGCGGAGTTGAAATGGTGCAAAGATTTGTGATGGCTCTGAAACGGGCTTCCGATGTCTATAACCAAGACATCGGCGACCAAGTGATGACCCAAATCACCAAAGTAATCAAAAAGTTTGATAATTCGCTGCCGTTCCCATCCTACGGCGCACTTTGGATTGAAATTGATTTTTAATATCGGCTGAAAAGAGCAACTAAGCAGAAGAGCTAAAGTCATCAGGCATTTTGAAGCCTTCAGAGTTCAAATTTAGAAGTTGTTTAAAATCTCAAATAAGACTGAGAATTTAACCACGAAACTACACGAAACTACACGAAACAAAAATAATTATGCAATTTTCGTGTAGTTTCGTGTATTTTTGTGGTTAAAAAATCTTAAGTTCAGGTTTGAACACAGCTACTTTTTATGCATTCCGCTGCACTTCGCTGTCGGAAACACAATGAATCGTGAACTCTGAACAAAAACCAAAATATTGCTTTACTTTTCCTCTGGTGCTGACGATTTAAAGCACCCCAATTTTATTTTGGAGAAGGGCATCCAAAAATTGGCGAAGCGCGTCTTGAATTTTGCGAAGAGCATCTAAAAATTGGTGAAGCGCGTTACAGATTTGGCGAAGCGCATCCAATAATTGGCGAAGCGCATCCAATAATTGGCGAAGCGCATCCAATAATTGGCGAAAGGCATCTGGAATTTTGTGAAACACAATAAAAATTAGGAGAACTTAAAATTATGGCAGAAGATTGGTATCCGCGAAAAATCGAATTACTTCCCGAATGGCACACGAATTATGCTCTGCATCTTCCAACGGTTCAGAATAAATATGGCATCACGAATCAGCAGATTCAAGATGCGGCAGACGATCGGGATTGGATAATTTATTGGGTCAATGCCCTGACTTCAATCGAGCAACAGCTTGATCAGCTTGAGCAATTCTTTGAGCAGATTTGGAAATTCCCGAAAGGTGCGGCGCAACCGCTAGTTCCGGTGATTGCGCTTCCGCTTAATCCGCCGACAGAAGTTTTAGTCGGAGTTCGTTTTCGAACACGCGAAATTGCTAAATTTATCAAAGGCAATCCAAACTATTCAAAAGCCGACGGCGAGCTTTTGGGTATCGTTACATCGTTGGCACAACCGCCAAACTTCGGTCAAATAATTGCCGATTTCAAAGTGCGGATAATGCCGGACTTTGATTTGGAAATTTTCTACAATAAGCAAGGCACGGACGGCATTCGGCTTGAATTTCGCTACAAGGGCGGCGCGTGGCAATATCTGACAACACTCGTTAGCAGTCCGGGCGTGGTTCATATCAACCCGCAAACTGCCGGAGTCGCCGAACAACTCGAACTGCGTGGCATTATGGTCGTCAAAAACGAGCCGGTCGGCAATTATTCCGACACCAAAACCACGTTTATTGCCCCCTAAAAATAAATGCAGAAACGCGCACGAAATAGGTGTGCCAAATGAAATGCAGAAATGCGCCCGAAGTAAGCGTGCCAAAAATCACGATTACTTCGGGCGCATTTCTGCATTTTGCTTTTCTTAAAAATAATTTCTTCAGAAAAATATCAGAAAAATATCAGAAAAATCTAAAGATTTTTTGAAAGCGGAAATAATATTCTGGATTCACTAAAGCAAAAAGGCTTTTGAAAAAAAAAAATAAAAGGCGAAACAAGACTGTAACTAAATGTGTCGCTTAGATTAAGAGGATTAAAAATATGAAAAATAAATTTTTTATTAAAAACATCGGTTTGAGCATTTTCGCAATGCTTTTGGCAATAACTACAATTTCAGCCGCGCCTGTAGTGCGGCAAGGAACGGGAGCAAACGCGGCGGCTTTGCAAGCAATCGTTGACCAATTTCGCACCGATTTAGGCGGGCAAAACAATGGAGTCGGTAATTCGTTCACAAGCGGCAGACGTGAAATAAATTGGGACGGCGTGCCCGACGCATCTGCCGAACCGAACAATCTACCGCTCGATTTTTTCAACGTC
>CALMEH010000755.1 GCA_937863115.1 uncultured Acidobacteriota bacterium | reverse complement strand
AATCCAAAAGCTCTCAAAGAATTGGTGAACTACTACACACGCGAAGCTGGCGTGAGAAATCTCGAAAGGGAAGTTTCATCTTGCCTTCGTAAAGTTGCGAAAAAATTTATTACTGCTAATCAGCACGATGATTTCAAGGAAATAATTGACGCGGAAAAAGTGCGGGAATTGTTGGGGACGATTCGTTTCCGCAAACAAGACATTGCGCGAAAATCCGAAATCGGCTTGGTTAACGGCTTGGCTTGGACGGAAGTCGGCGGCGATGTTTTGCAGGTCGAAGCAACTTTGGTCAAAGGCAAGGGCGAAGTAACTCTGACCGGAAAACTCGGTGAAGTTATGCAAGAGTCAGCCCGTGCCGCTTTGACGTGCGTTAAAACACGCGCCGAAGAATTGGGAATAAATCACGACCTTTTCCGCGAAAAAGATTTGCACATTCACGTTCCCGAAGGCGCAATTCCGAAAGACGGTCCGAGCGCAGGAATTACTTTGGCAACTGCGATGGTTTCGGTTTTAACCGGAAAAAAAGCGCGGCATGATGTTGCAATGACCGGCGAAATCACGCTTCGCGGCAAAGTTCTGCCAATCGGCGGCGTGAAAGAAAAACTTTTGGCGGCGCATCGTTTCGGTTTGAAAACGATTATTATGTCGAAGGATAACGAAAAAGATTTAGCCGACATTCCCGAAGAAGTCCGCGAAGATTTGACGATTCACACGGTTGATTCGATTGATGAAGTTTTGAAATTCGCGCTCGAAGCCGAACACACGGAAGACATCTTGGAAATGCCACCGATTTTTGCGGATAATCAAGCGTCAAGCAATATTTCGGCAGTCATCGAGTAAGATTTTCGCATTCAAAAGTTTAAAGCGCACGACTTGTAAATAATTGTCGTGCGTCTTAAACTTTTTTGTATTAAATACCAATTATGGAGAATTTTATGAGTAAAGTAGAATCGGCGGATTTGATAATGAAGTTGTATGACCTGCGGCGCGAGGACAAAATGCGCGAGGCGCGTGGTTGGTTTGTGGCGTTTTTTCCTGAAAGCACGGCGGAAGTTATGCAAGCGATGATAAATGCGGAAACTTCTGCCGCTTATCGGATGGTTACGACTTATTGGGATATGGCGGCGGCGTTTATTAATCACGGCGCGATTGACGAAGCGATGTTTTCAGAAATCACGGGCGAACACATCGTCGTTTTCTCGAAAATCGAGCCGTTTATCGAAGAGTTGCGGGCAACGATGGGCGAGAATTATCTGAAAAATCTCGAAGCCTTGATTATGAAACAGCCCAATGCCAAGGAAATGCTTGCCGCCAGACGCGAATTGATGAAACGCTGGATGCAGGCGCGTGCGGCGCAAGGATAAATGAGTTTCAGGTTCAAAGTTTAAGGTTCAAAGGTTGCGTTTGCAGACTTTGAACCTTAAACTTTGAACTTTGAACTTATGAAAATCACATCAGCCGAATTTATTAAAAGCGCATTTGAGCGGGCGCATTGGACGACCGATAATTTGCCGGAAATCGCTTTTTTAGGTCGTTCAAACGTCGGAAAATCATCGCTTTTAAATTCCTTGCTTCAGCGCAAAGGTTTGGCGCGAACATCAAACACGCCTGGACGGACGCAATCAATTAACTTCTTTTTGATAAACGAAAAGATTTATTTTGCTGATTTGCCCGGTTACGGTTACGCAAAGGTTTCAAAAGTAATGCGGGCGGATTGGGGCAAAATGGCGGAAGAATATTTGAGTGAACGCGAGCAACTTCGTTTGTTTATTCAATTAATTGATTCGCGTCATAAACCGATGGAACTTGATTTGAATCTTCACGAATGGCTGAAATTTCACAATAAAAATTCAATTGTCGTGGCAACCAAATCCGACAAACTTTCAACCAATCAACTTAATAAAAGTTTGAATGAGATTGAAAAAGAATTGCCCGACACAAAAATAATCCCATATTCCGCGAAAACAGGTAAAGGACGCGAAGCTGTCTGGCGGGAAATTGAAGCGGCTCTAAATAGGTAATAGGGAAATAGATAATAGGTAATAATTTCTTACCAATTACCAATTACCAAAAAAAGCACTTTTACAGTTGATTTTTCTAATTCAAGTTTGCGATAATTAGTCATCCGAAAAACTCTGGGGTTTTGAGAAAGCGTTGACGCTTATTTTTTAGGAACATCACGGAACGGAACTTTCCATACAATTTTTTCAAATTGAGTTTATTTTATCAGCAATTATTTTAATTTTATCGTGTGAAGATAGACTCTTGGAAAACTGCAATTTTATACTCCTATATAATTTACAAACGGAAAAAACATGGCTACTAAGACAACAGCAAGAAAAGTTATAAAAACAACTAAGACGGAAGCGAACGGCACGGAAGCCGGCGGAGACGATTTGAAAAAAGTAGAAACCGCCCAACCCGCACCCGCCGAATCTAAAAAATCCGATAAAAAAGACAAAAACGATGCGAACTCCGGTCTGCTCGATTTGGCAGAATTGAAAGATAAGTCAATTTCCGAATTGACGCACATCGCCAAAGAAATGGGCGTTGAAGGCGCGAGCGGAATGCGAAAACAGGAATTAATTTTCAAAGTTCTCGCGGCGCAAACCGAAAAAAGCGGTTTGATATTTTCGCAAGGCGTTCTTGAAACTTTGCCCGATGGCTTCGGTTTCCTGCGTGCGCCCGAATACAATTATCTGCCCGGTCCCGATGATATTTACGTTTCGCCGTCGCAAATCCGCAAATTCGATTTACGCACCGGCGATACCGTTTCGGGACAAATCCGTCCGCCAAAGGAAGGCGAACGATATTTTGCGTTAATCAAAGTCGAAGCAATCAACTTTGAACAGCCGGAACACAGCCGCGAAAAAGTATTTTTTGACAATCTAACGCCGCTCTATCCCGACGAACAGTTGAAGATGGAAACCGGACCGGACAAAATTGCCGCGCGTGTAATTGACCTTGTAACGCCGATTGGTAAAGGTCAACGTGCGCTAATTGTTGCGCCGCCGCGAACCGGAAAAACGATGCTTTTACAGACGATTGCAAATTCGGTTACGGAAAATCATCCCGAAGTTACGCTCATTGTTTTGCTCATTGACGAACGACCGGAAGAAGTTACCGATATGCAGCGTTCGGTCAAAGGCGAGGTTATTTCTTCGACGTTTGACGAACCGCCGACGCGCCACGTTCAAGTCGCGGATATGGTTATCGAAAAAGCAAAACGCCTCGTCGAACATAAACGCGATGTTGTGATTTTGCTTGATTCAATCACCAGACTTGCGAGAGCGCATAACGCCGTCGTGCCGCCGAGCGGAAAGATTTTGTCGGGCGGTATTGATTCAAATGCTTTGCAACGTCCGAAACGATTTTTCGGTGCGGCGCGAAACATTGAAGAAGGTGGAAGTTTGACGATTATTGCAACGGCTTTGATTGATACGGGTTCGAGAATGGACGATGTTATCTTTGAAGAATTTAAAGGAACAGGTAACTCCGAAATTCATCTCGACCGCAGACTTTCAGACAAACGTCTGTTTCCGGCGATTGATCTGCAAAGATCGGGAACGCGCAAAGAAGAATTGCTCATCAGCAAAGAAGACCTTAACCGAATTTGGGTTATGCGTCGCGTTCTCAATCCGCTTTCGCCTGTTGAACAGATGGAAGTCGTGCTTGAACGCCTCAGCAAAACGAAGCAAAATTCAGAATTTTTGGCTTCGATGCAGAGCTAGGGCAAGTAAAAAGTAAAAAATAAAAAAGCCTTGACTTGAATTGGTCAGGGCTTTTTTTATTGGAGCGCGGACGGCTCGTCCGCGCTCCTTTAATTTTATTGAAAAATAAAAGAATTTGCTGTTGGCTTATCGGTTGAAAACCCGAAGTTTGCTTGGAAATATCCGTCTCTTGATTGCAGAATATACCATTCGCCTCTGCCGCTAGTCGTATTACCGCGCCAGACGGCGATGTCAACTTTTCCGTCGCCGTCATAATCGGCGGGAACGAGCTTGTCGGTTGCCAGTCCGAACGGAAACGCATCAAAATTTTGCGCCGGAACGCCTGTCGGTCGGGCAATATACCAAGTTCCGTTGCTCGGACGAAAAACTGCGAGATTGTCCAAACCGTCGCCGTTATAATCAGCGGGAACGGCAACATCGTTAGCTAATCCGAATTGAGCCGTTGTTTGTCCGCCGGTTGAGCGATTTATTGTCCAATTTCCGGCATTATAAATGGCGACATCGGCTTTCAAATCGCCGTCATAATCAGACGGAACAGGTTTATCGGTTGCGCCGCCGAGCGTGATTGTGCCGGTAAAACCCTGCGTTGATTTGAGAATATACCAAACGCCTGAGCGATAGACGGCAACATCAGTTTTGCCGTCGCCGTCGTAATCTGCGGGAACAGGTAAGTCGGTTGAAATTCCCCAACGCAACGCGCGAAATCCGCGGGTCGAACCGAAAATATACCAAATCCCTTCGGACGGACGATAAACCGCCGCATCCATTTGTCCGTCGCCGTCATAATCGCCGGGAGCGGAAATATCCG